>JAZRFA010000137.1:0-5604 GCA_045661085.1 Bacteroidaceae bacterium | reverse complement strand
AGCAGGTTCGCCTGCCGATAAGTTGAAAGCCTTGCAGGCTGCGATGGACCGTATCGAGAAGAATTTCGGTAAGGGTGCCATCATGAAGCTTGGCGACGAGAATATACAGCAGATTGAGGTTATCCCTACCGGTTCGCTCGGCTTGGACGTGGCCCTCGGCGTAGGTGGCTATCCTCGTGGACGTATCATCGAGATCTATGGTCCCGAGTCGTCAGGTAAGACCACACTGGCTATCCATGCCATTGCCGAGGCACAGAAGAATGGCGGTATCGCTGCCATCATCGATGCCGAGCATGCCTTCGACCGCTTCTATGCGCAGAAGTTGGGTGTAGATGTCAACAGCCTCCTCATCGCTCAGCCTGACAATGGTGAGCAGGCACTCGAGATTGCCGACCAGCTCATCTCATCGGCTGCCGTGGACCTCGTAATCGTCGACTCAGTGGCTGCGTTGACTCCCAAGGCCGAGATCGAGGGAGATATGGGTGACAACAAGGTGGGCCTTCAGGCACGCCTCATGAGCCAGGCACTGCGTAAGCTCACTGCTACCATCTCGAAGACCAACACCACCTGTATCTTCATCAACCAGTTGCGCGAGAAGATCGGTGTGATGTTTGGCAATCCCGAGACCACTACCGGTGGTAACGCCCTGAAGTTCTACGCTTCGGTGCGCATCGATATCCGCAAGTCGACCCCCGTCAAGGATGGCGAGGAGGTGCTCGGTCACCTCACTAAGGTGAAGATTGTGAAGAACAAGGTGGCGCCTCCCTTCCGCAGAGCAGAATTTGACATTATGTTCGGTGAGGGCATCTCCAAGGTTGGCGAGATTATCGACCTCGGTGTAGAGCATGGCATCATAAAGAAGTCGGGTTCATGGTTCTCGTATGGCGAGACCAAGCTCGCTCAGGGTCGTGATGCCGTGAAGCAACTCCTTGCCGACAATCCCGAGCTGGCCGAAGAGCTCGAGGAAAAGATCGTAGCCGCACTGAAGAAGACTGAGGAGTAAGGGGACCCTCCCCGTGTCATTCTGAGCAACGCGAAGAATCTCCAGAAGTCCCTGCGCGGGATCCTTCACTTCGTTCAGGATAACAATCTCGTAGAACTTTCGAAAGAAGAACCTAATATTAATGATAACCTCCAAACACTCTGGTAGGTTCTCCCCATAGAGGGGGAGATGCCCAAAGGGCAGAGGGGGTCTTAAAAACCTTTTTAAGTTATGCGTTTAATTATTCAGAAAGATCCGCAGCAGATGGCTGTATGGGCAGCTGCTCACATCGTGAAGAGAATCAATGAGTTCGGTCCCACACCCGAGAAACCCTTCGTGCTTGGTCTCCCCACCGGTGGCACACCGCTCGCTACCTACAAGGAGCTCATCCGCCTCAACAAGGAGGGTAAGGTGAGCTTCCAGAATGTGGTGACCTTCAACATGGACGAGTACTGCAACCTCCCCGAGGAGCATCCCGAGAGCTACCACTCATTCATGTGGAACAACTTCTTCAGCCACGTTGACGTGAAGAAGGAGAACGTGAACATCCTCAACGGTAATGCAGAGGACCTCGAGGCTGAGTGCGCTCGCTACGAGGAGAAGATCAAGTCATACGGCGGTATCCACCTCTTCATGGGCGGTATCGGTCCCGACGGCCACATCTTATTCAATGAGCCCGGTTCATCACTCACCTCACGCACTCGTGTGAAGACTTTGACCACCGACACCATCATCGCCAACTCACGCTTCTTCGACAACGACGTGAACAAGGTGCCCAAGACTGCCGTTACCGTAGGTGTAGGCACTGTGATGGATGCCAAGGAGGTACTCATCCTCGCCAACGGCCACAACAAGGCGCAGGCTCTCTACCACGCTGTTGAGGGTGCCATCACTCAGATGTGGACCATCAGCGTACTCCAGCTCCACCCCCACGGCATCATCGTATGTGACGACGCTGCTACCGTAGAGCTCAAGGTAGGTACCGTAAACTACTTCAAGGATATCGAGAAAGATAACCTCTAAGGAGTGAAGAGTTAAGAGTGAAGAGTGAAAGGCTCCTCCCTCTTGGCTAAAGAAAAAGAAAGGCTCGCCACACTGGCGAGCCTTCTTCGTTTATCTCTCAGATCCTATTTGAATCTTATCTTGTGTCCCGTTGAGGAGGATCACTCGGCAGCGTGCAGGATGAGTGAGGTGGCTCCGAGGGTGATGATGGCACCATCCTCAATGCGTATGCGGTCTTTGGCACCGAGAATCTCGTTCATGAGGAAGGTGCCCGTAATGCTGTCATTGTCGCGCAGGGTATAGATGAGGTTGCCTGCCTTGCCGCGTTTCACGTTGAGGATGCAGTGGCGGCGGTCCATGCTGGGGTCGTTGGTCTCGATGGGAATATGCACCTCGTCACCCTTGTTGCGGCGGCCTATGATGTTGTCGCCCAGCTGAAGGGAATGCTCCTGACGGAAGCCGAACACGTTCTCCACCGCCACGATGCTGCCCACATTCTCCTGCTGCTCCTCGGGCGAGGGGAGGGGAGCCTGGCCCTTGTTCTCCTCGCGCTGCAAGGCACGTAGCTTGCTCACGCCGATGCGGATGCCAAACTGCTTCTGGCAATTGTCGCACACGAACACGAGCGACTGTCCGTCGGCATACTTCGTCTCGTCAAACTGGATAAAATGATCACACTTCGGGCAGCGTACTCTTTTCATTGATTTATGATTGAATGATTTGTTCTATGGTCAACAGCTCACAGCAAAAAAGCCAACAACCAACCGCTAAAAGCCAACTGCTAATTGCGCACCGCCAGCAACCAAGCATTCTGGAACTTCGCGTTCTGGCGCAATGCCTTGAGCTGTTCGTTGGCCTCGTCCTTGTCGGTAAACTGCATGAGCGAGATGCGCACACGGTCGTCGCGCTCCACGATAGAAGCCTCTGCATAGCCCATGCGGGTGTATTGGGTCAAGGTCTCATCGGCACCGCGATGGCTGGGCAGGCTGGCCACGATGATGTGGTAGGTCTTCCCGCTGGTGGCAACCGCAACGGGGGCGGGTTCGATGGCGGGTGTCTCGATGACGGGTTCTGCCACCTCGATAGCTACCTCCTGCGATGGGGTAGGCTCTGTCTGCATGGTGGGAGCGGGTGCAAGTTCCTCAGTTATGGTCTCTGTCAGGACAACCGATGTCGTGTCGCAAGCTGCGGGGATGACCTCCGCATCCGTTACCGGAACGGGAGCCTGAGGTGCAGCGATGAACTCTGTCAAGTGCAGGGCGGCAATGTCGGTGGGCTTGTGCACACCCGTGGGGAGCGCCACCATGAGGAGCAGCAGGAACACGGCAGCTATAGACACTACGCGGTGCAACACATCCTTGCGTATGTGCAGGTCGATGGTCTTGGCCGTATGGGTAATGGCCGGCTTGGCCTCCCGGGGCATCTCGGCAGTCATCAGAAGAGACAGCTCCTTGATGGCGAACGAGCTCAGACCGAAGTGCAGGGGCGATGCGATGCCTGCCTCGTCGGGGGTGAACTGCAGCGACTGGTTGATGTCCTGCGTGAGTCTGCCTATACGCGGAAGCACGGCCATGCCCTCCTCGTCGAGAAGGTCCGTCAGCTGCTCCACCGCAACGTCGATCATGTAGTTGGCGCGGGCATAGTCCACCTGATAGCTCTTCATGTAGCTCTGTGCCAGCAAGCCGTCGTTCATCGTGATCGAGGCATTGAAGCTGATGCTGCGTGATGGGGGATAGTACAAACCCTCGTCGCTCACGTAGTATGCAGGCACATCGTGTGCGATGAAACCACCCAAGCCGGGCAGTATCACGCAGTCGTTGTCGCGCAACAACAGTTCAATATGTCGAACCAAATTCTTCATTTTCGATACAAAAGTACTATACGCCGGACGAAAAAGCAAATCTCAACGGATGAAAGTGGGGAAAAAGTTAAAAATTTTCCGTACTTTTGCATCGTAATACAAGATGACGTGGAAAAGGATATTATTATATTAGGTATAGAGTCGTCGTGCGACGACACTTCGGCGGCTGTCATTCGTAATGGCGAGCTGCTGTCCAATGTGACGGCAAGCCAGGCCGTGCACGAAAGCTATGGCGGCGTGGTGCCCGAGCTCGCCTCGCGTGCTCACGAACAGAACATCGTCCCCGTGGTGGACCAGGCCATCAAGCGTGCTGGCATCACCAAGGAACAAATCTCGGCCGTGGCCTTCACGCGCGGCCCGGGACTCATGGGTTCGCTGCTCGTGGGAGTGTCGTTCGCCAAGGGCTTCGCCCGCTCGCTCGGGATACCCCTCATTGATGTCAACCACCTACAAGGACACGTGCTGGCACACCTCATTCAAGAGCCTGGCACACAGAAGGATGTGCCCCAATACCCCTTCCTCTGCCTGCTCGTCTCGGGTGGCAACTCGCAAATCGTTCTCGTCAAGGCATACAACGATATGGAGGTCATCGGGCAGACCATCGATGACGCTGCCGGTGAGGCCATCGACAAGTGCTCCAAGGTGATGGGGCTGGGCTATCCCGGAGGTCCTATTATCGACCGTCTGGCACGCCAGGGAAACCCCAAGGCATTCAGCTTCAGCAAACCCAACATCGCAGGCTACGACTATAGCTTCAGCGGCCTCAAAACCTCGTTCCTCTACTCCTTGCGCGACTGGTTAAAAGATAACCCCGACTTCATCGAGCAGAACAAGGAAGACCTCGCTGCATCGCTCGAAGCCACCATTGTGGATATCCTAATGAAAAAACTGCGCCTTGCTGCTAAGGAACTCGGCATCAAGGAGGTTGCCGTGGCTGGAGGTGTATCGGCCAATACGGGGTTGCGTGAGGCATTCCTTGACCATGCGCGTCGCTATAGGTGGAATGTCTATATCCCCAAGTTCGGGTATACCACGGACAACGCAGCAATGATTGCCATTACAGGTTATTACAAGTATATGGATGGCGATTTCTGCAGCATTGATAAGCCCGCTTATTCGCGTGTCTCCATCGGGTGAGTGGTCTGGTGTAACCCCTCCAAAATGTCAAGTGGATGGGGTGGATTTGAGGGAGGCGTGAATGGTTTGCGGCTCGATGAAAGAAAATCAGCGATGAAAACGAAATTAGTGGCTGATTTATTTGGCTATCTCATAAAAAAGTAGTTACTTTGCACGCTGAAATTTGAATGCAGAGAAAACAAACATCAAAATTATAGATCGAAATGTCGAAGATTTGTCAAATTACCGGTAAGAAAGCCATGATTGGCAACAACGTTTCGCACTCAAAGCGTCGCACAAAGCGCACTTTCGAGGTGAACTTGTTTAGAAAGAAATTCTTCTATGTAGAAGAGAATTGTTGGATTCAGTTGCGCTTGAGCGCCGCTGGTCTTCGTTTGATTAACAAGAAAGGTTTGGACGCAGCTTTGAAGCAAGCTTTTGCTGAGGGTCACTGCACTCCGAACGATATTAAAGTAATTGCGTAAAGGAGGGATCTGATTATGGCAAAGAAAGTAAAAGGTAACAGAGTTCAAGTTATCCTCGAGTGCACAGAGCACAAGGAGAGCGGTATGCCGGGTACATCTCGTTATATCACCACAAAGAACAGAAAGAACACCACTGAGAGATTGGAGTTGAAGAAGTA
>JAZRFA010000136.1:0-10989 GCA_045661085.1 Bacteroidaceae bacterium | reverse complement strand
TTCCCTGTGTCCTTCAGGTTGAAAGATTGATTTTATGGAGGGTTTTGATGTCCTCCTCTTACGCCCCCATCAAATAAAACAGTAGCAAATTTGACCAATCAAAATCATTTGTTTATTTTTGCAATAGAAAAGGAGATGAGCCGTGAGCTATGAGCTGTGAGAAATGAAAACGAAAACTATGCAGCGGAGGCAGGCTCAAAGCCCCAAAGTAAACTCTAAACTCTAAACACTAAACATGAACCTCTTCAACTATACCCGTCGCGAGAGCAGTGAGGTGCAGATTGGATGCACTCCGCTCGGTGGCGACAACCCTATCCGTGTGCAGTCGATGACCACTACGGCTACGACCGATACCGAGGGCTCGGTGGCGCAGGCACGGCGCATCGTCGAGGCCGGTGGCGAATATGTGCGCCTGACGACACAGGGCGTGCGCGAGGCGGAGAACCTGCGCGAGATCAATGGTGGGCTGCGTGCCCAGGGCATCACGACTCCGCTCGTGGCCGACGTGCACTTCAATGCCCGCGTGGCCGATGTAGCGGCGCTCTATGCCGAGAAGGTGCGCATCAACCCCGGCAACTATGTGGACACGGCACGCACCTTCAAGCAGCTCACCTACACCGACGAGGAGTATGCGCAGGAGATAGAGAAGATACGCGCACGGCTCGTGCCCTTCCTTAATATATGTAAAGAGAACAACACGGCCATCCGCATCGGCGTGAACCACGGCTCGCTCAGCGACCGCATCATGAGCCGCTATGGCGACACGCCCGAGGGCATGGTGGAGTCGTGCATGGAGTTTCTGCGCATCTGCGTGGCCGAGGAGTTTACCAATGTGGTTATCTCTATCAAGGCCAGCAATACGGTCATCATGGTGCGCACAGTGCGCCTGCTCGTGGCACAGATGGAGAAGGAGGGTATGAAGTTCCCCTTGCACCTCGGCGTTACCGAGGCGGGCGAGGGCGAGGACGGGCGCATCAAGAGTGCCGTGGGCATAGGTGCGCTGCTCTACGATGGCTTTGGCGACACGATACGTGTATCATTGAGCGAGGCTCCCGAGGCGGAGATTCCCGTGGCGAAGGCGTTAGTCGATTATGTGACGGCACATGCCGTGCACCTGCCCATCGAGGGCGTGGTGGCCGAGGAGTTCAACTACTTTGCTCCCGAGCGTCGCAACTCGCATGCCGTGGCTAATATCGGTGGCGGACAGGTGCCCGTGGTCATCGGAAGCTGCTTCGGCAAGGAGCGTGGCTTCGATGCTAACCTCCGTCCCGACTACCTCTACTGCGGCAGCACACTGCCCGACGAGCGTCCCGACATGCCGCTCATCGTGGATGCTCCGGCTTGGACGGGCGAGGAGAACACCTACCCCGTGTTCATGGGCTTCGGCGAGAATAACTACCTGCCCCTCCTGGCCATGTGTCCGGCAAAGCTGAAATTCCTCTTCGTGACCTATAGCCAATGCTCCGAGGAGGTGCTGGCCTGCCTCAAGACACACCCCGAGGTGGTCATCATCCATCAGACGGGCCACTTGCACCGCGTGGGTGAGCATCGTGCATTGGCACACCTGCTCATGCACGAGGGCATCACCAACCCCATCGTATACTTCCAGCACTATGCCGAGGACTCACTCTCTGACCTGCAGCTGCGTGCGGCGGCCGACACGGGTGTGCTCTGCATCGATGGCCTGGTGGACGGACTCTATATACATAACATCGGTAACAACATCGCCCCCGAGCAGATTGACGCTACGGCGCTCAACATCCTGCAGGCAGCGCGTGTGCGCACCAGCAAGACGGAGTATATCTCGTGCCCCGGCTGTGGACGTACGCTCTACAACCTGGAGGAGACCATCGCCCGCATCAAGGCGGCCACATCGCACCTCAAGGGTTTGAAGATTGCCATCATGGGCTGCATCGTCAACGGCCCCGGCGAGATGGCCGATGCCGACTATGGCTATGTGGGTGCGGCACGCGGCAAGGTGAGCCTCTACAAGCAGAAGGAGTGCATCGAGAAGAATATCCCCGAAGAGCATGCGGTGGAGAAGCTGTTGGAGTTGATTGGTAAGTATGAATCTTAAGAGTTTATGGTTTAGTGTTTAGAGTTTAGGGAGCCATCCGGCGTGACAACGTATAATATTATACCCAAACTCTAAACCTTACACCCTACACACTAAACTCTAAACTCTAAACCCTACACAAACAATGGAAACCCTACTCATCATCCTCGCCCTTGTGTGTGCCATAGTTGGCCTCTTGGGCTCTGTACTCCCAGCTTTGCCTGGGGCACCGATCAGTTATGTCGGTTGGTTGCTGTTGCTCCCTTGTGAGGGAGTCGAGATCAGCACGGCTTCGCTATGGATTTACGGTATCTTCTTGGCCATCGTCTCTATACTCGACTATGTCGCTCCTGCGTGGCTCACCAACCTCAGTGGAGGTGGCAAGCAGGCTACGCGTGGCTCGATGGCAGGGCTCATTGCCGGACTTTTCTTCTTCCCTCCCATCGGACTCATCATAGGTCCCTTTGTGGGAGCTTTCATCGGCGAACTGATGGAAAGCCATTCGAAGGGAAAGGCACTAAAGGTGGCACTGATGTCATTCGTCGGTTTTGTGCTCACCACGGGTATGAAGATTATCTATAGCGGTGTGCTGCTGTTTGCGATATGTGCCAAGGCTATACAGCTGATATTCTAGAAGCATTTATTATAAATACAAACCCAATCTATTTGTCGTATGAAGAAGCATCTGGCTACTTTTTGTGGATTTATAGCATTCCTTTTTAGTGGGCATCTGGCTACTGCGCAAGAGAATCCTCGCGTGGACCTGCGTGTAGAGGCACGTGGAGATTTGCTGTATGAAAATATAGCAGGCAACACCATTGACGGCAACACGGGTTTCCGTGCTAACCAGCTCAACCTGCGTCTCAATGGTAACATCAACGACTCATGGAGCTACGCTTATCGTCAGCGTATGGGCAAGCCAAATAGCGATGCGAGCTATTTTGATGCAGTAGACCACCTCAATCTAACCTATACTACAGGAGCATGGGCCTTCACTGGTGGTAAGCAAACCGTGGCTGTGGGTGGTTATGAGTATGACCGCGCACCGATTGACTTCTACTTCGGCTCGGAGTATTGGTACAACATGGATTGCTACCAGTGGGGTGTGAATGCGAAGTACAACTTTGGTAACGAGAGCAACGATGCACTGACGTTGCAGGTGGTGCAGAGTTCATTCCGTAGTGTTAATCCCAGCATGCTGTCATACAACTTGCTGTGGACAGGTTCATACGGCTGGCTCGACATCCTGCACTCTGTCAATATGTTGGAGTACCTGCCCGGTAAGTTTGTCAACTTCATCGCTTTGGGGCACCAGTTCAATATGGGCGACATGAAGTTGCAACTCGACTGGATGAACCGTGCAGATGTGGAGCATTTTGGCTTTGATGATTTCTCCTTGATGGCAGACCTCTCTTGGGGCGCTTCGGAGAAACTCAACGTGTTTGCCAAGGCTTCCTACGATGTGAATAAGGATAACGTGGCAGACCTTTGTGTATTGCGTGGTACGGAACTTATTCGTGTGGGCGCAGGTGTAGAGTACTTCCCCATCGAAGATAGCCAAGATGTACGCTTCCATGCCGGCTACAGTTATTCATGGGGTACGAATACGAACCTCGACGATGGTACCCTATGGGATAACCACTCGTTTGTATCCCTCGGTGTTACCTGGAGGATGAGTGTGTTGAAGCGATAAGAACTGCTGGAATACATAAACACTAAAATACCCTCTGCTTGTCATAAGTAGAGGGTATCTTAGTATAAAGGGAATGTCTATTCTTCGTCTGCTTTGCTCTGTGGCTCGAAGAAGCTGAAGTGTACGCTGCCATATACGCGCTCCTGCACGAAGCAGGAGTGCTCGGCAAAGCTGTTATCCTTGCCGTGCTCAAGGATGAGCATGCCTTCGGGGGCGAGCATACCTTTATTTAATATAAGGTCGGGTAGCTCGGCCAGACGGGTGAGTGCATAGGGAGGATCGGCAAAGATGAGGTCGAAGGTGTCGTGGCACTTCTCGATGTAGCGGAACACATCGGCCCGCAGGGGAATCCAGTTCTTCTCCCCCAGCTGCTCCTTGAGTTTATAGATATGGGTGTGGTGCAGTGGCTCGCGCTCTACGGAGATGACGCGACCACAACCGCGTGATACGAACTCGAGGCTGATGCCGCCTGTGCCGGCAAAGAGGTCGAGGACGTTGGCGCACTCCTCCAGGTCGATGAGGTTGTTGAGCACGTTGAAGAGGTTCTCCTTGGCAAAGTCCGTCGTGGGGCGTGCCTTGAAGTTACGGGGCACCTCGAAGGTGCGGCGCTTGTATTTTCCGCTGATTACTCGCATGAGATAAGTGTTTGTAGGTCAAGAGGGAGATCGTCAATGCGTGCCAGCTCGGTAGAGTGGAATTCCTCGGCAGGGCGGATAACGCAAATATTCTTGATGAATTTTTCCAACTCTTTAATCAACGCTTTGGCGTGACGCGACTGACCTGCGATATGCAGTGTGTCTTCGGTTTGCGACAGCTTCAGTGTGCTCCAGCAGTTGAGCAGGTAGTACAGCGCATCAGCGGTGTCGCGATACTGAAATGTGTTGATGAAGAGCGGTGTGGCATTCTCGTAGCACATGAAATCGATGCTGCGCTTGCTCACATGGAGGAGGCTGTACCTCTTTCCTGTGGTATAACTGCGCTCCACGCCGAAATTGATGAGTGGCGTTATTGCAGCATATACCTTTGCCTTGGGGTATTGAGTAGTGATGTATTTGTGTAGTTGCTTTTCAATGGCAAAGAGCACTACCACCTGTTCGTCGTCCACGATGTTGTGCATGATGTTGCGGTTCGCGGTTGCGGTGGCAATGTTTTGTCGATAAAACTCCTGCTCATACTGCTCTGCATAGTACTCCTTAGGGATGAGTGTGTAGCTTGTGTCGGCAAGGAGGACATTGACCGTCCCGTAGGTATGTCTCAGCATCTCTGTCTCCTCTACAGCCGCTTTTAGATTGCTCGTCAAGGGTTTCAGAGGGTCTATGCGGTAGGGTAGGTAGGCATACTCGTTGGGTGCCAGTGGATTGTGTACTGCAAAACAAAATCCATCCGTGCTCAGACGGATGGATAATGTATATTGTCTGGTTTTGTTGAAATCAATCACCGTGTCTCTCGTGTGGATTGATTACTCCCAGTTACCAGCGTTGTTGTTACCAACCTCAGCGTCGCCCACCTTCAAACCAGGGTAACGACCGAGTTCGAGCTGCAGGTCGATGAGGTTGTTGAGCTCATCCTTGTTGATACCTTCGAGGTAGGTGCGGTAGGGAGTCTTAGCCTCGAAGAGGTAGAGCTTGTTGCCAGACTTGCTGCTTGAGTCGCAACCTGTGCGCATCTCAAACTCGGCACCATTACCGAAGGGTACGTAGCGGAGTGAGTCGGCATTGAAGCCCTTGGGGAAGAGTGTGTCAAGTGCAAGTATCCAGAAGGTGTCGCGGCTGAAGAAGTACTCTTCCACCTCACCCTTCTTGTTCAAGCGTACGAGGCCAGCCTTCTCTGCCTCTTGCCATTTCTTCTTGGCTACGGCAGGCTTCTTTGCCTTGCGTGCATCGTCGATGAGCTTTGCAGCCTTGCCATCGGTCATACCGTCCTCAAGCTGCTTGTCGGTGAGCTCACCCACCTTCATTACGAAAGGCATACTGTCGTTCTTCACGAACGCGATGAGTTCGTCAAAGTTGTCTGTGTATTGTCCCTTGTTCAAGTCACGGAATGCAATCTGTGCGGTACGGATGTCAATCAAACGTGCGATGATTTGTTTCTCTCTGATTTCGCGCTCCTTACCGAAGTTGATTGAGCCCATGATGCTACCTACGCAGATGTATGCCAAGCCTGCTACACACAATGTCAATACGATATTTACAAGTTTTTTCATATTTATATGATTTATTTTATTAATTTCGTGGTGCAAAAGTAAGACAAATTGTTTGAATTTGCTATAAAATGGAAACATTTTTATCTGAAAGTCGATGATAAATAGTTTTGTAACCGCAAAGATACGGGAGAATTTTGGATTTGTCCCCACTGCCGAGCAATCCGAGGCAATAGCCCTGATAGGTGATTTCTTGATGTCTCGTCGGGGGATGGAACTTTTTTTGCTCCGCGGTTATGCTGGTACGGGTAAGACTACGCTTGTGGGTGCTTTGGTGAAGACACTCACCGAGCTCAACCAGCCGGTAGTGCTGATGGCTCCTACGGGACGTGCCGCTAAGGTGTTCTCTTCGTATGCAGGACAGCCAGCCTATACAATCCATAAGCGCATCTACCGTCAGAAATCAATAACAGATACCGAAACCTTTTCGCTCAACGTGAATTTGTCGAAACATACGCTGTTTATCGTTGACGAGGCTTCTATGATTTCCAATGATGGCCTCTCATCATCGACCTTCGGCACGGGGCGTCTGCTCGACGACCTTATCCAATATGTCTACTCTGGGGAGGGGTGCCGCCTGATGCTTATGGGCGACACTGCCCAGCTGCCTCCTGTGGGCGAAGAGGAGAGTCCGGCACTTATGACCTCGCTACTCAAGTCGTATGGGCTTCACGTATACGAGAAGACGCTTACGCAGGTGATGCGCCAGCTTTCCGAGTCGGGAATTTTGTATAATGCCACTGCCATTCGTTACCGGCTCACGGCAATGCAGCATGGCGTGAATCCCGAGGAGGGGTTGGTTACATCGGGTATTGTCCCCTCGGCGGATGTTTCACACGTTACCGGTGGCGAACTTATTGATTCGCTCGAGACCTCTTATTCGCGCTGGGGTGCTGAAGATTGTATGATTATCTGCCGCTCAAACAAGCGTGCCAACATTTATAATCAGGGTATACGAAACCGCATTCTTGACCGCGAGGATGAACTCTGCTCAGGCGATCGCATTATGGTGGTGAAGAACAACTATTATTGGGTGGAACAGGAGATAAAGAAGATGATAGCTGAAAGAGGAAAGATGAAAGACCAACCCCTAACCCCTCAACTCCCTCTCTCCTTCATTGCCAATGGTGACATTGCCGTGGTTCGTCGTGTGCGCCGTACGCGAGAGCTTTACGGATTCCGTTTTGCCGATGTCTTATTGCGCTTCCCCGACTATGACGACTATGAGATGGAGACTACCGTTCTGCTTGACACACTGCAGTCGGAATCGCCCTCGCTTACCAAGGAGGAGGCTGACCGCCTGTTTCAAGCCGTAATGGATGACTATGCCCACATTACGACCAAGAAGGAGCGTTACCAGCAACTCCGTCTCGATCCTCATTTCAACGCTTTGCAGATTAAGTATGCCTATGCCGTCACTTGCCACAAGGCCCAAGGCGGACAGTGGGGATGCATCTATTTGGACCAGGGCTACCTGCCGCCCGATATGTCGCCTGTCGACTATTACCGTTGGCTCTACACGGCTTTCACCCGCGCCACCGAACAGGTTTATCTGGTCAACTGGCCGCAAGAGAAGACATAATAGGACGGCAGATGAAAATTGTGCTATTTATTGACCGAACCACTGTTTTGTATTACCTTTGCAGCCCATATGAACTAAGGAGAACAACCGAACGATGAGCAAGCAACGCATCATAGCAGCCACAGAGTTGGCGGACGTATTGAAGGAACTTTTCGGCGAAGTGGCACACGATCGTCTCTTCGTCCTAGCCGATGAACATACGGCACGACTGTGCTATCCCCTGCTGGCCGAAGCTGTGGATGGGGCACACCTCATTACGATTCCTTCTGGTGACGACAACAAGCACGTCGACTCCCTATGTCACGTGTGGAGCGAACTCTCATCGCACGGAGCCACACGCCACTCGCTGCTCATCAACGTGGGTGGCGGTATGGTGACCGACCTCGGTGGTTTTGCCGCAGCCACCTTCAAGCGCGGTATCCCCTGCATCAATGTGCCCACCACGCTGCTGGCGATGGTCGATGCTGCTGTAGGTGGTAAGACGGGCATCAACCTTCACTCGCTTAAAAATGAGGTGGGGGCGTTCTATCCTGCCGAGGCTGTTGTCGTGTCGTCACAGTTCTTGCACACGCTCGATGCACCCAACCTTGTCTCAGGCTTTGCCGAGATGCTCAAGCACGGACTCATCAGTACCGAGGGGCACTGGGCACAGCTCTTGCGCTACGACCTCAATCGTCCCGACCTCGATGCACTGCAGCCCCTCATCATGGAGTCTATCCGCGTGAAAGAGAGTATCGTGGAGCAGGACCCTACGGAGAAGCACATCCGCAAGGCTCTCAACTTGGGGCACACTTTGGGTCACGCCTTCGAAACTTTGGCTATGCGTCGCGGCACTCCTGTCTTGCACGGATATGCTGTGGCGTGGGGGCTCATCGGCGGGCTTTACCTTTCTCATATGCGCGAAGGCTTCCCAGCCGATAAACTGCGACAGACCGTATCTTTTATTAAGGAGGTATATGGTATCTTCGCCTTCACCTGTAAGGACTATGAGGAACTCTATGCTCTTATGCAGCACGACAAGAAGAACGTGGGCGCTAATATAAACTTCACCCTGCTTGGGGATATAGGAGATATTCGCATCAATTGCGTCGCCACGAAAGAAGAAATCTTCGAAATGCTCGATTTTGTAAGAGAGTGCTGATTCCGCAGTAACTACCGCGCTGTCCGTCACTAACTACCGCGCCACGCCTCGCTAGCTACCGCGGTGTTCGTCGTTAGCTGGCGTGGTTTGTTTTTCCTGAAGTCGCGTATATTACTGTTTCATTAGAAGCACACGCCTAGTCTTATGCTGAAGCTGAGCGCGATGTTGTCGCTGCGGGTACCAAAGACATTCCACAAGGCAAAGCCGTGGTGATAGCCTGTCTCGGCAGGCGTACCGAGGGCGGGGCCTATTCCTGCCCAGGCATCGATGAGGAAGCGGCCGAAGTGAGTCTGATAGCCAGCTGTGGCCAAGAGTGTGCACATCTGAGCTTGGGTGCGCGTGCCAGTGTCGCGCTGGTTGTACTTGTAGTTGGCGTAGATAAACTCGGGACGCAGGTAGAAACCCTTAAGGCCGCCCGCCTCGTTGCCTGCCACAAAGAACTTGTGACCATAGCGTAGGGTGTATCCCAAGGGGTTGTTCTGAAACTTGTCGTACCCGGCACCGATAAGGCTGGCGCATATCTCGCCCGTCTGATGATGTCCAATCGCACGCTCATAGGATAGTTTGGTGCTGCCTGTAGCCCACGACAGAAAGGTTATTTTTACTGCATTCTTATACTCGACGGCACTGCTCGCGATGGGGCTGAGCAGGAGCAATGATAGTAGTATGGTTCTGAAGAGTTTCATATGTGGGTCGTGTTTCTAAGGCGACAAAATTAGTGCAAGGCGAGAGAAAAAGCAAAACTTGCTTTGACTTTTTCCAAGCCGCAGCCTAATTAAAAGCTGCGTCGTAGGCTAAAGTTGGGGATTATTTCCTTTTTTGCCAAAGTTGTCGTACTTTTGTCTTCGAAAAATTATGTACGACCTCACGACACGCGATATACAGTATTTGCAGGGTGTGGGCCCACAACGGGCGGCGCTGCTGGCAAAGGAGTTGGGCATCAGCTCCATGCACGACTTGCTGTACAACTTCCCTTACAAGTATGTCGACCGCAGTCGCCTCTACTATATCCACGAGATTGATGGCAACATGCCCTACATACAGCTCAAGGGCAAGATTTTGCGTTACGAGACCAACGGCACAGGCCGCAAGATGCGTCTCGTGGCCCACTTCTCGGATGGCACGGGGGTGATAGACCTCGTGTGGTTCAATGGTGCCAAGTTCATCCCTAAGAACTATCCCGTGGGGGTAGAGTACATCGTGTTCGGTAAGCCTACTATGTTTGGCGACCGCATCAACGTGGCGCACCCCGATATTGACAAGGCATCCGAGCTGTCGCTCTCGTCGATGGGCCTGCAGCCCTACTACAACACTTCGGAGCGCATGAAGCGCAGCGGCCTCAACAGCAATGCCCTACAGAAACTTGTGGGCAACCTCTTCGATCTGCTCGAGCGCACGCCCATTGCCGAGACTATGCCCGAGGCCTTCGTGCGTGATCATCGCCTGATGCCTTTGGGCGAGGCGCTCTATGCCATCCATTTCCCCAAAGACCCCGAGGAACTGCGCCGTGCACAATACCGCTTGAAGTTTGAGGAACTCTTCTACGTGCAGCTCAGCATCCTGCGCTACAGCAAGGACCGCAGACGCAAGTGCCGCGGACTGTGCTTCACGAAGGTGGGCGAGCTGTTCAATGAGTTCTATGCCAAGAAGCTCCCCTTCGAACTCACTGGAGCGCAGAAGCGGGTCATCCGCGAGATGCGGCACGACATGAACAGTGGCCGTCAGATGAACCGTCTCCTACAAGGCGACGTGGGCAGTGGCAAGACTCTGGTGGCTTTGATGACGGCACTCATCGCCATCGGCAACGGTTACCAGGCCTGTATTATGGCCCCCACCGAGATCCTTGCCGAGCAGCACTATGCCACGCTATCGAAGATGCTCGACGGCCTCCCTGTACGTGTGGCCTTGCTTACGGGAAGCGTCAAAGGGAGGAAGCGCCAAGAGATTCTCGAAGGCCTTGTCACGGGCGACATTCACCTGCTTGTGGGGACCCATGCCGTGCTCGAAGATACGGTGGCCTTCTCGGCCCTCGGCTTTGTGGTCATCGACGAGCAGCACCGCTTCGGTGTGGCACAGCGTGCCAAGCTATGGACGAAGAACACCTTCTCTCCCCATGTGCTGGTGATGACGGCTACGCCCATTCCGCGCACCTTGGCCATGACGCTCTATGGCGACCTCGACGTGAGTGTTATCGATGAACTCCCCCCAGGCCGCAAACCCATACAGACCACCCACCAGTTTGGCAACCGTCAAGCGCAGCTGTACCAGTTCATGGCAGAGCAGATTGCCGAGGGCCGACAGGTCTACGTGGTGTACC
>JAZRFA010000135.1:0-3252 GCA_045661085.1 Bacteroidaceae bacterium | reverse complement strand
ACAGCAGCAGCGTGTAGCCATAGCTCGCGCCGTGGTCACGCGCCCCCGTCTCATCCTTGCCGACGAGCCCACTGGTAACCTCGACTCCACCAACGGACGCGAAGTGATGGCTCTCCTGCGCCAGCTCAACGAAGGCGGCACTACCGTAGTGATGGTGACCCACAGCATGCGCGATGCCTCCTACGCCACACGCACCATCAACCTCTTCGATGGCGAGGTAGTGGATAAGTTGGAGTCACTCTAACCTCACGCAATGTTTTTTTCAATTCACGCGAATCTCGCGAAAAACGCGAAAGACCAGGTCCAATGAATTTATCTCACACAGATCTCACGAAACGTGTTCGCCGCCCGAAGGGGCTAAAGGCAATCTCACGAAAGCATACATCGCTTACGCTCGTATGTGCCATCCGGCTGAAAGCACTCGGCTAGGCCGACAAGCTGCGAGTTTTCTGCGATGCAGCCCATTTCGTGAGATCTGTGAGATTTGTGTGAGTAAAAACAAAAACAGCAATATGAGAAAAACGAAAAACAGACAACCAATTAGCCTCAAAGACAAAGCAAAAACTTCGCGTAACCGCGGATGCGTAATGAAATATCCATGGATGCGTAATGAAATATCCGCGAATATTTAATCAAATATCCACGGATACGCAAACAACTTGACAAACCGAACAGAAAAAACAGAAGGTAACAACAAGAATTATCAAGCCTATGATAAAAATTTATCATACCTTTGACAAAGTTTTGTCGAGCCTGTGATAAAATTTTGTCAAGCCTGTAAAAATCCTTGACAAAACCGAGCAAACAGGAGAACCACTAAAACTAATAAACTCAAATGCTACTACACTACATAAAAATAGCCCTGCGCAACCTACGCAAATACCCCGCGCAAACCGCCATCTCCGTGCTCGGCCTCGCCGCCGGCTTCGTCTGCCTCTCGCTCTCCGCCCTGTGGATGCACTACGAGAACACCTACGACACGATGCACAAGGACTATGAGCGGATATATACGTTCCAAGACGAACGATTCAAGGATAGAGCAGGAGTAACCGGATATGGTACTCGTTTGTTGTCATCGTGTGCCGTCTATAAGGCGTTACTGCAAGATTTCCCTGAAGTGGAGGCTGCAGCTGTCGCTCAGATTTCAGAACCAACGGATGCCTTCTTCGAAGGAGTAATGCTACAAGTATTGCTTACTGATAGCAGTTTTATCAAAGTTTTTGATATCCCATTGATAGAGGGAGACCTCGAATTCCTTAAACGAGGGGATCGAGCGTCGATTGCTCTTACCGAATCGTTGGCTAAGATGTTATTACCTGGTGTGACAGACTATGTAGGGCGCGGAGTTATCTTGGCTGAGGATATGCAACTCACGGTGGCTGCTGTCTACAAGCCGTTTGACGAGCACAGCATTTTTGCAGGATATGACATGATAATGCCGAATGACTTTGATTGGGGATGGGGATGGACAAATACCATGTTTGCAAAATTGTACAATGGGGTGGATGTACAATCCTTCTCCGATAAAGTATATAATATCTGTAGGGAGAATGGCGACTCATTGCACACTGCCACCATCCCTTTGGTACAAGCTCACCGCTACGGTGGCAACTACCTCAGCCTGCGCTATACACACTTGCAGAACTTTGCCCTATGTAGCACACTGCTTGTAGTGTGTGCGCTCATCAATTTCCTCGTGCTCTACCTTATCCGCCTGCGTGGCCGTCAGCGAGAGATGGCACTCCGCATCGTCAACGGTGCCACCACCCGTAGCCTGCTGCTGATGTTTGTGATAGAGTACAGTATGGTACTCATCGCGGCAGTAGCCATAGGGGCGCTCGTCATCGAGTGGCTGCGCGAGCCGTTTGTCCGCTTTGCTTCCATCGGCTTGGGCGGCTATTACATACAGTTGCAGTCGTTCTACTATATGTTGGGCATTGCTGTCGTTTGCCTTGTCGTCAGTTTGGTACCAATAGCCGTTGTGCGTCATCGCACATTACATCGCAGTCTTTCGGCTCGTCAGTCGGGCGGTGTGATGCGAAAGGCCAGCCTCTTTATCCAACTCACCACAAGCATAGCCTTCATCTTCTGCACCATTGTCATGCTGCGCCAAGTGCACTTCCTCCGCAACAACGACTGGGGGTATGCAATCAAAGGACGAGCACAATTAGGCATAGTGTCTACGCGCAATCCCAATCAGCTATTTTCCGTTGATTTCATAAGAGAGGCTGAACAGAAAATAGTGCATTTGACCCAACAGATGCCCATGGTTACGAGTGTACGTAATACGGCAAGTACTATCAATGGTATGGGCGGTGCAAGCTATACATTAGAACTGAGTTCTTCGCCCGACAACAACTATATAGAGGCCACGATGGAGGCGGGATTTTGGGATATAGGTCATCCTGATCATGGCTTTACTGCCATTGAGGGAACACTGCCTCGCGAAGAAAATTGGGAAGAAAACCAGATTGTCATTACTGAGAATATTCGTCGTGCCTTGGGATGGGATAACGCTGTAGGGCGTACAATCTATTGGAGATCATTAAATGGTCAATATCAGGACGCAAACGAAGTAGTAGCCGTTATCAAGGACATTTATGACGGGTCGCTCATGAATCAACCGACCAAATATTTTTTTCACAGCAAACAATATTATGAAAGGTTGCATGGAAGTATAAATCACCCTATATATTATATCACCATAAGTTACGAACCAGAAATGCGTAAGGAGTTTGATGTGGCCTTAAAGGATATGATGAATACGCATTTCCCCGATATCATCTATCTGATGCGTTACCAAGAAGATTTATTGGCTGGCAAACTCAAGAGCGAGACCAATCTCACACTTATCCTCAGCATCATCACCGCCGTCTGCATCCTCGTGGCCGTGTTTGGCGTCTACTCCATCGTGACGCTTGCCTGTGCCCAAAGGCGCAAGGAAATTGCCCTGCGCAAGATTCACGGAGCCACGCTGATGGACATCCTCTCCATATTTATAAAGGAGTACGGACTCATCGTCCTTGCCGCCTCAGCCGTCGCCTTCCCCATAGGCTATATCATCATGAAGGAGTGGGTGGCGCAGTACGTGAAGCAAGCGCCCATCGCTTGGTGGATATACGCCGTCATCCTCCTCGCCATCGTGCTGCTCATCGCCCTCTCGGTAGGCTCGCGCGTATGGCGCACCGCACGAGAGAACCTGGCTGAGGTGATTAAGAGTGGAGGTTAAGGGGCTATAACTCTTTGCTCCGC
>JAZRFA010000134.1:0-14409 GCA_045661085.1 Bacteroidaceae bacterium | reverse complement strand
CAAAAGACGTTGGAGGAACTGGAAATTGTGCCTTCATACCGAAAGGTCGTGATTGAAAGCCTCAGCGTAGAGGACTATATTCAAGGGCCCGTTGTAGATACGCTGAACCATTTGGGAGAGATGTGGGTATTCGGTAAAGATGTCAAGGGCCGTGAGGTATATATTAAGATTATGCTTGGTGGAGTCAATTGTCAGACGATATGCATCTCCTTTCATTTGGCAGAACATCCTTTACAATACGCTTTTAAATAACAGGAGGAATAGCAATGAAAAGTCCATTTACAGGCAAAGAGATGAAACGAGTGTATGAGAAGCGCACGTGGAATTTCCGCGGCGATTCCTATGAGTACTACCATCTGTCGTGGCTGTGTGAAGACACGGGCGAGTCTTTTACGACAGACGATAGTGATACTGCAAGTTTCATTCAAGTAACCAATCAGTATCGTGCCAAGTTTGGTATCCCCTATACCGACGAAATCATTGCTGTGCGCAATCGTTATGGCATCAGCGCGTCCAAGATGTCGCTCATCCTCGGCATCGGTACCAATCAATACAGGCTTTACGAACAGGGCGAAGTGCCTAATGTATCGAATGGAAGAATTATTCGTTCTATAATGAACCCCAAGGTAATGCTCAGTATGGTGGAAAGTTCGAGAAACCTCTTTGCCACTGCATCCGAGTATCACAAGATTGTGGAAAAAGTCAATGCCGTAATAGAAAACAACCGAGTAGGCCATCAGATAGAGAAATACGAAAAGTCACGCATATTCAGTTGTGTGCGAGGGACCGACAATGGTTATGCCCCCACTTCACTGAACCGACTGAAAAACATTATGCTCTACGTGCTGGAGCGATGCGGCGAGGTGTGGTACACCAAGATGAACAAACTCCTTTTCTATATCGATTTCGTGTCGTATCGCGAACGAGGAACAGCGATGACTGGTCTGGCTTACAAAGCCATCAGCTACGGTCCTGTCCCCGACCGCTGGGACAAAGTATATAGCGAGTTTTCTGAGATAACGCAGGAGCTACGCCCTGCCGGTGAATACACAGGTAGCGTATTGATAGCAACAGCCAAGGCCGATGAAGGATTATTCGTGGAGGCCGAACTGGATATTATGGATAGGATATGCGCCAATATGGGAGCCTACTCCTCACGCAAGCTTTCAGATCTTAGCCATCACGAGGAGGCTTGGAAGAATTACTTGAATAATCCTGTTCATATACCTTTTGATGCGGCATTTGCTTTGAGTGCTGTATAAAAGATTGAGGAAAGCAGTACTACTGAAAATAATCTGATGAGAGTGTGCGGAGTATTGAAAAGTTTTAGTACATTTGTCCCAGTAACTAACTATAAATACATATTTTACCATGAAAAAGGATTTCTTCAAATCCATTGCTTGTGGCATTCTTATGATGTTTTCATTGACCTCTGTGCAAGCTCAAAGCATCAAGGAGAGCTTCTCGGCTGAGGGAAGAAAGAATTGGAGGTCGGAGGTTACGGTGCGTGGCAATCTGGGCATTTATGCTGGCGGCTTCGCCGTGACAGGCGGTGTGCGCATCGATGAGAAGCGCACGTTGGGCTTGATGGTAGGAAAGAATGTGGAGGTATACACCGTTGCTCATGGCTATACAGACGTTAATAGCTTTAGTGCAGCTCTATATGGCCGCAGATACTTTCATTTGGGTGAACGTAAGATTTTCTCATTCTACAGCGATTTGGCATTAGGTGCGGCTTTTGTCACAGATTTGGAAGGAGCGTACTGGGTTGACCCAGTAGATGGAACGACAAAGAAGGATGATATTAGTGTCGATAAAGGAGATGTCCAGTTTTATGTCTCTTGGCAGCCTGGCGTAAGAGTGCGCTGCTATAAGAATCTTCACTTGTTCCTTGGCCCCACGTTATCGTCACATTGCTTGGGCGTGCATCTTGGCATCGGTTTTTAACATAATATCTCGTCTGCTATGAAAAAATACACTTACCTTTTCGCATTAGTTATGCTTGTCGTGAGCTTATCTGCTTGCACTTCACAAAAGTGGTTGGCCGTTGACACCAATGTCAATACAGAACAATTGCTGCAAGAGAAATTCCCCAAGCTATACGCGGAAGCTAATGCTGGAGAGATTGTCATTGACAAGATAGAACAACAATTGGACAAAAATGGAGCGATGAAATATCGTGTCACATATTCACACAAGAGCGATGATGACGACTTCGACCTCCTTTGGCAAACGATATTTATGCCTATGTTGTTAGATGATTAAGATTATGCTCTTCGTTGGAGGATAAAAGAAGATAATGTATATTTGCAAAAACTTAATAATAAAAACTTATGGAAACTACACGTATGGGCTTCGTAGAAGCCGTCAAGACTTGTCTGAAAAAGTCGTTCGTATTCACAGGTCGCGCCCGTCGCTCTGAGTTTTGGTGGTGGACATTGTTCTCCTGTATCCTTGGATTCATCGTCTCTTTCGCTGCAGATGAAATACCCGAAGACAACTTGTTGTTGTCGTTGCTCTTTTCTTTCGGTGTGCTAATATTTGCCGTATATCTCGGCATTGCCGGTTTTGCGGTATCTACACGTCGCCTCCACGATATTGGACGTAGCGGCTGGTGGTATGGTGCCTCATTGATATTCGGTGTGGTATGGAGTGTATGGATGGTAGTCAAGATGCTCGGCCTTGTCAGTGGTATGGATCTTGCCCATGTTGATGTGGAGTCTGATGCTTTTGTCTTTACTGTCCTGAAGGAGATGTGGGCCGAAATACTCATTCCCTATATCCTTTATATCGCCTACTCCATCGTATTGCTCGTATGGTACTGTAGGGATAGTCAGCCAGGAACGAACAAGTATGGTGAGAATCCCAAGGGAGTAGTGGAGTGATAGAGTGAGAATACGTTCTATCATAAAGATTAAGAGGGTGCGTCATTTTTTGACACACCCTCATTTTTATCTACTTCGCCCCGACCTTGAACACTACCAGTTCGCTATCTGAGCCGATACGGAAGGGTGGGCCCCAGAGGGAGAGCCCTTGCGACACGTAGACGTGGCTATGCGTCCAGCGACGGTAGCCGTGGCTCTGCTCGAAGAGGCGGTCGGTGACCCACGTCAGTGGCCACACCTGTCCGCGGTGGGTATGTCCGCAGAAGAGGAGGTCTACCCCCAAGCTATCGGCCTTGGCCACGCCGTAGGGCTGGTGGTCGAGGACGATGACGGGGCGTGTGACGTCGGTACACGCCATCAAGGTATCCAAGGCGGCACGGAAAGGGTTGCTCTTATCGTCGCGCCCGATGAGTTGGATGTCTCCAGGGAGTGTCACCATGGAGTCGCGTAGTAGGGTGATGGGAGTGTTCTTGAGGAACTGCTCCACTGCCTCGATGTCACTGATGTATTCGTGGTTGCCCGGTACCATGAAGATGCCGTGCGGAGCAGAGAGGCGGGCCAGCTCGTCGGCCATATGGTCGCGATAGAGTGGGCCTACGCTATTGTCGACAAGGTCACCGGAAATGACGATGACATCGGGATGCTGCGCATTGATAAGGTCTACATAGCGTGCCAATGCCTTGCGCCCCGTGCCTTCGCCAAGGTGCACATCGCTTACGGCAACGATGGTGAGGGGCTTGGCAAGGGTACACTCCTTATCGAACGACAGGGGCACTACATTGACCTTCGGGTGCTTGTAGCGGTAATGGCCTACAACAAGTACCGTAAGGCAAAGCACTAGACACATCCAAAAGCGATAAGGAATCTTCAGCCCCATCCACACAACCGCATCGACCACAAGCAAGGCGAGTACCATATATAAAAGGAAGACCAGCCATACGGAGCCCACCTGGAACAGTCCGCGCGAGAGCACTGCAGGTAGTCCGCTACTACGCAAGATAATGGAGAGGAACACACCACACGTGGCAATGGCCATACATACGCCTATCAGGATCTTCACTGCCATAGGCAATGCAGGCAAAGCCTGCGCCATACGTGCAAAGATATAGGCATTGGCTCCGAAGAGCACACCAAAGAAAAGCAGGATAAAGAGGTATATCATCATATATAAATAATGCTTCGTATGCGGTGCAAAAATAGACCATTTGTGCTCTCTGTGCAAAGCATCGGTAGAATATTTATCACCTTTTCAACAAATATCCATTACTACGGATGCAATGGTTGTAAGGAATTTTCTATTTCGGAAATATTTACTTGATGGCATCCACTCTCATCCATCCAATGAATATTATAGTCCCCCTCTATCTCCGCATAGTTTTCGTCTGTTGGTGGTGTAGTGTTATTGCGCTACCTTTGCATCAGAAATAAAGAAAACAAGTAACTAACAATAAGAAAAACGAACATTATGGAAAAGAAATATTATTGCACAGTATGTAATTGGGTATACGATCCTGCGGTAGGTGATCCCGATAGCGGCATTGCGCCTGGCACACGATTTGAAGATATCCCCGACGACTGGGCTTGCCCCTTGTGTGGAGTGACAAAAGAGGATTTTGAAATTGTAGAGGAGTAGCTCGTGGGCTGCTCCTTCCCCTTTAATCTTTATTATGATAACTATTGTTTGAAAATAAGTAGAATGTAGTATCTTTGCGATAAATCGCGAAGATACTTGCGCTCACTGTGAGAAATGCTCAAGCAAGCTTGGCATTTTTCGTTCGCTTATTCGTATCTTTGCGAAAAGAAAAAATGGAAGACTGATGAATATAACAAAGGAAATCAAGTACATCGGTGTGGACGACACCGACATAGACCTCTTTGAGAGCCAATATGCCGTGCCACGCGGTATATCATATAACTCATACCTCATTATGGATGAGAAGGTAGCCATTATGGACACCGTGGATTACCGCAAACATTCCGAGTGGTGGAGCAACATCACAGAGGCTCTCGAAGGACGTACCCCTGACTACCTCATTGTGCAACACATGGAGCCTGATCATGCAGGTTGTATCGGTGAGGTCGTAGAACGCTATCCACAGATACAAGTGGTAGCCTCGGTCAAGGCTGCACAGATGTTGGGTCAGTTCTTCAGATATCCCCCACTCCTCGAGCGCATCATGGTGGTGAAGGAGGGCGACACGCTCTCATTGGGGTACCACACATTGCAGTTCGTGATGGCTCCTATGGTACAT
The DNA here is from genome assembly GCA_045661085.1 of Bacteroidaceae bacterium. Lineage (GTDB taxonomy): Bacteria > Bacteroidota > Bacteroidia > Bacteroidales > Bacteroidaceae > UBA1189. The sequence continues at coordinate 9,272 of JAZRFA010000134.1, read as the reverse complement.
TGGCCTGAGGTGATGGTGACCTATGACCAGACGGACAAGGTGCTGTTCTCTGCCGATGCCTTCGGCACTTTCGGCATATTGTCGGGAAAGATTAAGAATACAGAGAACAAAGAGGCGTGGCCCGATGAGGCTCGCCGCTATTACTACAACATCTGTGGTAAGTATGGACAGCCCGTGCAGGTATTGCTGGGGAAGGTGGGCGCACTTGATGTTCAATGCATCTGTCCACTCCACGGTCCTGTGCTTACTGAGAACTTAGGTTATTACATCGGACTCTATGATAAGTGGAGCCGCTATGAGGCCGAGAGCGAAGGTGTACTTATTGCCTATGCCTCTATCCATGGCCATACGGCTACTGTGTCTCAAATTTTTTTGCCTGCTATGATAGAACTATATGCCAAGGGAATCGAAGTGAAGCTCATAGACCTATGCCGTACCGATGTGTCGGTAGCTGTTGCCGAAGCCTTCCGCATGAAGCGCATGGTGCTTGCGGCCTCTTCGTACGATGGCGGCCTCTTCACTCCGATGTACGAGTTTCTCCACCGCATACAGATCAAGGGCTACAAGGGTCGTCGCGTGGGGCTTATCGAGAATGGCTCGTGGGCTCCATCGGCAGGGCGAGTCATGAAGGAGATGCTTGCCGCGATGAAGGACATCGACCTCGTGGAGCCTATGGTGACCATCCGCTCAGCGATGCAGCCCACCGATGTGCCTGCTATGGAGGCTTTGGCCGAGGCTATCGTATCGTAACAGATGTTTTAATAGAATAACATACCGACCATGAAAATCCTTATCATCGAAGATGACTTCTCGCTGCAAGAGATACTGCGCCGGACGCTGGAACAGGAGCGCTATATCGTAGAAGTGGCGCCCGATTATCGCACGGGAATCATTAAATTGTCGGACTACACGTATGACTGCATATTACTCGACATCAATTTGCCCGATGGCAATGGGCTTGACCTGTTGCGCGAGCTCAAGGAGATGAGGAAGTCGGGAAGTTTGATCATCATCTCGGCACGCGACAGCATAGAGGATAAGGTTGAAGGGCTCGACCTTGGGGCAGATGATTACTTGCCCAAGCCATTTCATTTGGCCGAGTTACTCTCGCGTATCAAGAGCGTGATGCGCCGCAACAATCAAGGTGGTGAGCAATATGTCGGTTATGGCAATGTGAAGGTCAATCCTCATACCTTTGATATATGGGTAGGCGATGTCAAGAAGGAGCTTTCGCGTAAGGAGTTTGATCTCTTGCTCTACTTCTTGCAGCGTCCCAATCGATTGGTGAGCAAGGGTATGCTTGCCGAGGCTATCTGGGGCGACCATTTCGATGAGGTGGACAACTACGATTTCGTGTATGCCCAGATAAAGAACCTGCGCAAGCGACTCACTTCGTGGGATGCCAGCATAGAGTTGTCTTCGGTGTATGGCATGGGATATAAATTGATTGAAAAATGAAACTCACGACACACGCCATACGTAGCCTTATCCTTCCCTTGCTCCTCATCTTTGGAGCATGGTCGGTGGCTTTTTACTTTATCCTCAGCGACGAACTCATCGATGAGGTGGATGATCAGTTAGAGGTATACTCTGAGCGTATCATGCGCCAATGGCTTGCCGGTGAGGCACTCCCCGACTCTACTGATGGTACCAACAACACCTATTATATAAGGCCGATTACCCCCGAGGAGCTTTCTATCAGTAAGCGTGTGGAGTATGAATACAAGAATGTCTATATTCACTCAAGACTGGAGGATGAGCCTGCGCGTGTGATGCACACCATATTTGAGCACCACGACGGAACGTGGTGGAAACTCACGGTGATGACTCCCATCTATGAGCGCAACGAAGTCATCAGTACTATACTCGTAGCTACCTTCATCCTGCTCATTGTGATGTTGCTAGTTGTTATGGGAGTATTTGCTTGGGTGTTTGTGCGCCATACACGTCCGCTCTATAAAGTACTGAGCTACTTGGATTCTTATGCCATTGGCAAGCCCCAACCTTTGAATAATAGGACCGATGTGACGGAGTTTCAGCAACTCAATGATTCGGTAACGGCTTGCATACACCGCATCGAAGAGGTGTATGAGCGCGAGCGTCGCTTCATAGGTGATGCTTCGCACGAGTTGCAGACTCCCCTTGCCGTATGCCAGAATCGCATTGAGATGCTTATGGATGATGCCACCCTTACCGAGCAGCAAATGATGGAGTTGGCCAAGATGCAGCAAACCATCAGTGAACTCATTCGCCTCAATAAAACTCTGTTGTTCCTCTCAAAGATAGAGAACAATCAATACATCGAGCACACCGATGTGAATGTAAACACCAAGCTGCACCGTCAATTGGAAATGCTTGCCGAGGTGTATGAGTCTAAAGATATCACCATTAACCTCTACGAAAAGTCCCAGTGGACACTTCGTGCCAATGATGAGCTCATAACCTCGCTTGTGAGTAATCTACTGCGTAATGCCTACATCCATAGTCAGCCTCATAGCACCATCGATATATATATAAAGGAGGGAGCTCTGAGCATTGCCAACACGAGTGATGGGGTGGAACTTGATGCCACCCGCCTCTTCGACCGATTCTATCGTGGCAATCATGGTAAGAAACACTCCAATGGGCTAGGACTCTCTATCGTGAAAGCCATCTGCGAGGCAAGCCATCTTAAAGTGGGCTATACCTTTGAGCAGGATAAACATATCTTTACTATTTCTCGTTAGTATACGCAGAGAATTTTTTTTTGAAAAAGTTTTGAAAAAATCTCATTTTTCAGAATCTTTTCAGAATTGAGTTCTACCTTTGTCGTGTAAATAATGAGAAAACGAATGTAAAACCTTTAAAAACAGTATTATTATGAAAAAGATTTTTCTTGCTATCGCGTGTGTGTTCAGTTTAGTTACCAGTGCTTGTGCTGACAACTATCAGCCCATCGAGCGCACTCAGTTGCCCGAAAAGGCGCAGACATTCCTCTCTACCTATTTCCCCGAAGCGAAGATTTCATTGGTGCGCAAAGAAATTGATGTAATGGAGTTGAATTACGATGTTATCTTCACCGATGGATGCAAAGTAGAGTTCGATCGCAAAGGCAACTGGACCGAGATTGATTGCCTCACCCAGCCTCTGCCCGCAGGCATCGTTCCCGATGGTATCAACAAGGTTATCACTACTCACTATCCTGAGGCACAAGCCACCAAGATTGAGCGCGACCACCGCGAAATCGATGTGAAGTTGAACAATCGAGTAGAGCTCACCTTCAACAAGCACCTTCAGCTCATCGATATCGACTAAACAAACTATACATCAAGTAACTACACAACTGACGTGGGCCATATGGCTTACGTCAGTTTTTTGTTGCAAAGCCAATTTTCGCATTTTGTCAGACCTGTGATAAAAAATTATCATAGGCTTGACAATTTATTTTCGCTTCATTGACAAAATTTTGTCACTGTAGTGATAATTTTTTGTAAAGAGCCGTACCTTTTTTGATAGGACCTATTTATTAGATTTATTCTTCCATTTTTCGTACCTTTGCATCAAATCAACCAAATAGCAATGAAGAAGCTCAATATCCTTGAACTGAATCGTATGAATGTGGCCGACTATCGTGAGGCCGATAAGGTACCTTTCGTCGTGGTGCTCGACAATGTGCGTAGTCTGCACAATGTAGGCTCGGTGTTCCGCACTTCCGATGCCTATCGTGTGGAGTGCATCTACCTATGTGGAGTTACCGCTACCCCACCCTCGGCAGAGATACACAAGACGGCTCTCGGGGCCGAAGACTCCGTGGCATGGCAATATTTCAAGGATACGCGAGAGGCGGTGGAGGAGCTTCATCGTGAGGGTTACACCGTGCTCTCCATCGAGCAAGTGCAAGGAAGCATTGCACTGCAGGACCTTCGTTTGGAGAAGGGGAAGAAATATGCCGTCGTCTTCGGCAATGAGGTGAAGGGTGTACAGCAAGAGGTGGTCGATATGAGCGATGGCTGCATAGAGCTACCTCAGTACGGCACCAAGCATTCGCTCAACGTATCTGTCACCGCAGGCATCGTCATCTGGGAGTTTGCCCGTCAGCTGCTGATAGAGTGATAATATTCCGATAAGCTATGAAATTGTTGCTGAAGACCCTGGTAGCCTTCCTGTGCGGTCTGCTCATCACAGGGGTTATACTTTTTGTCCCAGCAGGCACACTGGCTTATCCCGGTGCGTGGCTCCTCATGGCCTTGCTATTTACTCCCATCCTTTTCATGGGGGTGGTGCTTATGATAAAGAACCCTGAGTTGCTACGCAAGCGCTTGGAGATGAAGGAGCGTGAGAAGACGCAGCAAGGTGTGGTAGCCCTTTCTGGACTTCTCCTCGTGGCCGCGTTCATCGTCGCAGGGCTCGACTTCCGCTTTGGCTGGAGTCACGTATCCGATGCTATTGTCATTATCGCCTCTGTGGTACTCCTCGTGGGTTATGCCCTCTATGCCGAGGTATTGCGCGAGAATGTGTATCTGTCGCGTGTGGTAGAGGTGCAGGAGGGACAACGCGTCATCGACACGGGCCTGTATGGCATCGTGCGCCACCCGATGTACTTTGCTGTCACCCTACTCTACCTTGCCATTCCCCTTGTGCTCGGTTCGTGGTGGGCGCTGATGGTGATGTCGCCCTGCGTGCTTCTATTGGCCTTGCGCATAAAGAATGAGGAGCAGGTTTTGCACCAGGGATTGCCGGGCTATACCGACTACACGGAGCGTGTGCGCTACCGCATGATACCTTGGGTGTGGTGATGAGCAAATAGTGCAGTTTTCACTGCTCCCGCTTGCAGGTTTTGTTTTTTATTGCGTAATTTGTCCTGTCATTTTTAGCACGCTTATGGAAGACTTGGTACGATACGTATGGAAGCATCGTCTGTTTCCGCTCACGACACTCTTCACTACCGATGGGCAGGAGGTGGAGGTGGTGAGTCCCGGTATGGAAAATCGCAATGATGGCCCCGACTTCTTCAATGCCAAGGTGAAGATTGGCGGTACATTGTGGGTAGGAAATGTGGAAATTCATGGCAAAGCCTCCGACTGGTATCTGCACGGGCACGACACCAACAGGCGATACGACTCGGTAGTGCTACACGTAGTTGCTGATGCCGATCGCGAAGTGGTGCGTACCGATGGTACACCTATTCCGCAACTGCAACTTAAGGTGCCTGCACATATCATCAATAACTATGACGAGTTGCGCAAGACCGACCACTACCCTCCCTGCTATCGCGTCATCCCCGAGTTGAGTAATCTCACTATTCATAGCTATCTTTCTTCATTACTCTATGAACGTCTCGATATGCGTGCCACTCAGATTGCCGAGCGCTACGAGGCACATGACAAGAACTGGGACGATGCGCTCTTCTCTACCCTTGCTCGTAACTTCGGTTTCGGTACCAATGGAGATGCCTTTGATGAGTGGGCACGCAGGATGCCCTTCCGTGCGGTAGACAAGCATGCCGACAATCTATTACAGGTGGAGGCTCTCTTCTTCGGTCAGGCAGGCCTATTGGAGGAGGATTCTGTGCCGTCTTACTATCAAGAGGAACTAAAGAAGGACGAGTATTTCCAATCACTAAAGAAGGAGTATAAGTTCCTTGCGCATAAGTTTGACCTACACTCGATGGACTATACTATGTGGCGACTACTCGGCATGCGCCCGGCCAACTTCCCCCACGTTCGTCTGGCACAGTTGGCTATGCTCTACCACGAGCGTCGCATCAGTGTGTCACGTTTACTGAATGCTACAGACCGCACGGCACTTACCGAACTATTGCGTGTGGGTACCTCCGAGTATTGGGACACTCACTACGTGTTCTCCTCCACCCCATCGGCACCGACGAAGAAGCGTGTCACCGACAATGCCGTCACGCTACTGCTCATCAACTCTGTGGCTCCCTTCTACTACAGCTATGGCCGTCGTAAGGACAGCGAGCAGTATTGTGAGCAGGCTGTGTCATTGCTTGAGCAACTGAAGGCCGAGAACAACTATATCATTCGTGGATGGGCCGACTGTGGCATATTGGTGAAGAACGCTGCCGATAGCCAGGCACTCATCCAGCTGAAGAAGCAATATTGTGACCGACGCGACTGCCTACGCTGCCGCATCGGTTACGAATTCTTGAAAAGGGAGTATGGAGTGAAGGGCTAATAGTCCGACTTAACAACTATTCCATTGAGTATACGCCCCGAACGGATGCCCAATCGGCGAGCCGAGAAGAAATCTTCGTGATGGGTATAAGTGCAGATAGCACTGTCGTGAATCTGCTCTTCGGGCACGCCATCAGCAAGCAGTTGTAGGCGATTGGCAGCAGGGAGGTCGATATGATATTTCTCCTTCTCGGGGTGCCAATGCGCTATCTGTGGCATATCAAAGCCTGCTTGTTCAAAGGCTTCATATACCTCTATACCCACCTCAAAAGCCTTGAGTGAGATGCAAGGACCGATGATGGCATGCACATCAGCAGCCTGTGTGCCATATTGCTCGCGCATCACCTGTAGGGTATGAGCTACTATCCTTCCCACCGTGCCGCGCCATCCAGCATGGACAGCAGCCACAACGTCACGCACCGAGTCGTACAGGAGTACGGGTACACAGTCGGCCGTAGACACGCAGAGGCATACATTAGGAATGGAGGTGATGATGGCATCCTTCTCCTGTAGCATCGCCTGGCGTGCATCACCCGATAATTGCATAAATGATTCATCAATGATCATCACATTGCAACTATGCGTCTGATAGGGAATGATGAGTCTTTCTGCCGTCACGCCCACCAGCCTGCACAATAGTTCCTGATTGGTGAGCACTACACTGGGCTCATCGCCCGTGTAAGGCGTACAATTAAAAGTGCCATACGCTCCACTACCCCGTCCGCCATGACGAGTGGTGCTGAATGCCGTAACCCCTTCCTTGGGCATAGGGTAAAGATGAAGTTGTTCTGCGGTTTTCATACTCATGGCAAAGATATGAATAAACGAGCGAGAAATATGAAGTTTACTTGTGTTTTTTAATCATAATTAGAACTACTCATCAGTCCAGAGCCTTTTGGACTATAGTTCAAAGCCCTCTGGACTCGAGTCCAAAGGGCTTTGGATTGGGAAATCTAATAAAGACAATTACTCCTTCTCCCCCGTCAGTTCCTCTATTTGCTCAATGACTTCGTTGATGGCATTTTGTCCTTTGCGGTAGATGGTAAAACCTATGGTTCCTCCTATGACTCCACCAATGAGACCTCCGATAAGAACATTTTTTGCAAAAAATCCCGCTGCTGTGGTGGCTTCGTAGTAGAACCAAGGCAGCCAGACACATAAAAATGCAATACCAAATCTGTGCCATTGACGAGAGAGTTGCTTGTAACGGCTGAGTTTGCGTGCTTCGTCTACTAAGTTGCCACCGACGTAGTTTTGTGTACTCAGTAGTTGGTTGCAATAAATCTCGTATGCTACACCTATGAGCATGTATGCTATAGTTACTCCCATGAACCATATAGAATGGAAATCAAAGATTGGACTTGCCCAAAGGGGACAGGCTCCTATTACTACGGCACACAGAATATATGATCTCCGCTTCACCGCCTTCAATTTATCCCTCATACCTGCACGGATAAGTTTTTCGTTGACGATGGTCTCCTTCTCCAGTTTGCGGCGCAAGAGAGAGATTTGTTCCTTCATCTCATTAAGTTCGGCTGTATTGAATAGTTCTTCCATAAGGCTTGATGTTTATTGGTTCGACATTTGTTTAAGTTGTTCCTTGATGCGGTAGAGGCGCACCGATACATTCTTCACCGTGATGCCCACGATAGCGGCAATCTCTTCGTAGCTCATATTCTCGAGCCAAAGCAATACGATGGCGCGGTCGAAAGGCTTGAGCTGATGGATACGTTTGTAGAGCATCTGTATCTGGCGCGTATCCTCGTCCTTGTCCTCAAAGAGGTTGATGTCCATGGTCAGGGGCACCGTGGCCTGCTTCTTCTTCTTACGGTCCGAGGAGATGCAAGTGTTCAGGCTCACGCGGTAGACCCACGTATCCATCTTGCTCTCTCCGCGAAACTGACTTAGTCCGCTCCATAGATTGATGAGCACCTCTTGGAAGAGGTCGTTCACCTCGTCGGCATCATTGGCAAACATGTAGCACACGGTATATATCGTTTCCTTGTGTGCCCGCACCATTTGCGCAAATTCAATTTCTTCTTGTTTCATTTTTTCTGGTTTAACATCGTTTTTGCCCATTAGACGCAAAAGTAAACGAAAAACTACAGAAAATAGGAATAAATATGTGCTTTTACCAAATTTATCACGAGATGGAGAAAAATCCCAACAAAGAAATTCGAGGTTAAACAATTGAAAACATGTAAGTTAAACCGAAAAACGGTCTCTGAGAATTGCTTCTTTTCGTTCGTCCTGCCCCTCGGGTCGAAAAAACGCAAGGATGAGGCGGTATAAATTGAGATTTTTGGGCTCTTGGCAACGGATATTGTGGAGAATTGCGTAACTTTGTCCTTTCGATAAAACTACAGGTACAATGGAATTTTTCTACGACGTCATTGTGATTGGTGCCGGACACGCGGGATGCGAAGCGGCAGCAGCAGCGGCCAATATGGGTTCGAAGACTTGCCTCATCACGATGGACATGAACAAGATTGGGCAGATGAGTTGCAACCCCGCCATCGGTGGTATTGCCAAGGGGCAGATAGTGCGTGAGATTGACGCACTCGGTGGATACACGGGAATCGTCACAGACCGCACGGCCATTCAGTTCCGCATGCTCAATCGCTCAAAGGGTCCCGCCATGTGGAGCCCCCGTGCTCAGTGTGACCGCGAGAAGTTTATCTGGGCTTGGCGCGAGATTCTCGACAACATCCCCAATCTCAACATCTGGCAAGACACCGTTGACGAACTGCTTGTAGAGAATGGCGAAGTCATCGGTGTACACACCGTATGGGGCGTCACCTTCCATGCAAAAAGTGTCGTAGTCACCGCAGGTACCTTCCTCAACGGTTTGCTCCATGTAGGTCGTGTGCAACTTCCTGGTGGACGCATGGCCGAGCCTGCATCGTACGGACTCACCGAATCCATCGCACGCCATGGTATCACCGTAGGTCGCATGAAGACGGGTACTCCCGTGCGCATCGATAAACGTAGCGTACACATCGATGAAATGGAGATTCAGGAGGGCGAGAGCGACTTCCATAGTTTCTCTTATATGAGCGAGCCGCGCAAGCTGAAACAGCTCTGCTGCTGGACCTGCTA
>JAZRFA010000133.1:0-21025 GCA_045661085.1 Bacteroidaceae bacterium | reverse complement strand
CTTCTTGTACTACTTGTCTGTATGGAAAATATTTTCAAAGAACTCTCTCTTCATCACAACCTCAAGGGGGTGTCCCTCTCGATTGCGGATGCAAAGGTAGATACTTTTAAATTACTGACCAAACATTATTGGAAGTTTTTTGCGAGATTTTTTAAACGGAACGGCTAAGTGGCTGGTTTTCAAACATGGCAGCTGAAGACGCTTCTCCGCAGATAAGGGGGAATTGACAAATCAATGTTGCAAAACATAAAAAAAAAGAGGAGATTCCCCGGAGGTTCCTGCGCAAACGGGACACAGGAGGAATTATGCAAAAATACCATTGGGCACCCGGGGCATATTACTTTCATTGGCGGAGAATACATTATTATATATATGAAGAGACCTGATGAGGGGGAAAAAAGGATTGGCGATCCACAGATAGGGCACTGGCGGCATTTTTTATGGCTACTGAGGGAAATTTCTGAGGAGCCTGGGAGAAATGGGGAGGAAGGTGAGAAAATATGGGAGGGATCCGAGGAAACTGTCGAAGGTTTTAGAGAATCCTCCTACTCATATCTTGCAATAGGAATAGGAACAGCACCTATCACTAGAAGTGATTTAAGAGGGGATACACCTTATATGTAATAGAGCACATATAGAAACTAAAAAAAGCGTGCCAAAAAATCTTGACACGCCATCTTATTTATTCTATCACGCTATACTAATTCAGCACCAAACACACAGCATTGAATATTTGCATGGAAACGCTTGCTTACAATCCTGTCATTGCCAGAGAAGCCATCAATCTATAACGTGCTTCAATGCCTCTTGGCAACACTCAATATTGGTAGGACGTACCACTACGTTGGCAATTTCGCCCTCAGCAAAGGCATACATATACTCAATGCCGATTTCTGCAGTGGCTAAACGATCAAGTATCTCACCTAAAGCGCCAGCCTTGTTAGGGCAATGCAAATGCATAACATCAGTGAGCATCACGGCAAAATCAGCATTGCGCAATATCTCTGCAGCTTTTTCCACATCTGAAACGATAAGGCGCAGTATGCCAAAATCAGGTGTCTCAGCCATACTGAATGCGTGCATATTGATGCCATGCTGACTCAGAATTTTGGTCACGTCGTTGATTCTTCCAATCTTGTTTTCGAGAAAAACTGATAATTGCTTGATTGTCATAGCTCAAGTATATTAAGGTTATTTCAATATTCTTTTATCGATCACGTGCTTACCCTTTCCTTGGCTGCGCTCGATACTGCCCGGCTCCATAAGTTTTACGTCGACACTAATTGAGAGCACACTCTTGAGACGATCGGCTAGACGCTTCTTCATCCCCAACATGCTACCGATGCCATCGGTAAAGAAGTCGCGGCGTACCTCTACCTGCACCTGTAGAGTATCAAGGTTGCCTGCACGGTCTACGATGAGCATATATTGAGGTTCGAACTCCTTCATTTCGAGGATTACACTCTCGACCTGCGAGGGGAACACGTTGATACCGCGAATAATGAGCATATCATCGCTACGTCCCATAATGCGCCCCATACGTACGGAAGTACGTCCACAAGCACACTCGCCCTCCATCAAGGTACAGAGATCCTTAGTGCGGTAACGCAGGAGCGGCATACCCTCCTTGGTAAGGGTGGTGAACACAAGCTCGCCCTGTTGTCCACGGGGTAGTTGCTCCAAGGTATCGGGATTGATAATCTCGGGGTAGAAATGATCCTCATTGATGTGAGAACCATTCTGTTCTTGACACTCGTAAGACACACCAGGTCCCATAATTTCGCTCAAGCCATAGATATTATAGCCCTTTAACCCAAGGCGTTCTTCAATTTCCTTACGCATACTCTCTGTCCAAGGTTCGGCCCCGAAGGCTCCGATGCGTAAGCCTATATCTTTTTTAGTCAAGCCCATCTTTTCTAAAGTCTCGGCCAAGTAAAGGGCGTATGAAGGCGTGCAAGCAATACCGCTTATTCTCAAATCCCGAATAAGGCGGATGTGCTTCTCGGTATTACCTGTCGAAGTGGGGATTACCGTAGCGCCTAGGTTTTCCACACCATAATGCGCACCCAATCCACCTGTAAAGAGTCCATAGCCGTAGGCAACAGAAAAGGTATCGTCACGCGTAACACCAAAGGCCGTAAGACTCCGCGCCATCACCTCGGACCACACCGATAGGTCCTTACGGGTATAGCCCACGATGGTAGGATTGCCCGTAGTACCTGACGAAGCGTGCACACGCACAATTTCCGAAGGAGGCGCTGCCTGCAATCCATAGGGATAATTATCGCGTAAGTCCTGCTTAGTAGTAAAGGGAAGTTTCACGATATCATCAAGACTGTGTATATCTTCGGGCGAAACATCCATCGCCTGCATTTTATTTCGGTAAAAAGGCACGTTATGATACACATACGTCACCAGCTTCTGAAGTCGCTTGCTCTGTAATGCGCGCATCTCGTCGCGACTCATACATTCCTTATTCGGATTCCAAATCATAATACCTATTGTTTTATCGTTTTGAAGGCTGCAAATTTACATTTTTTTTAGATTTACGACAAAAACCGCACTAATATTTTGCATTTGTCCCAAAATATCTGGGCAAACTTTATATTTTATCCGTTTATTTATACCTTTGCCACCAAATTGAAAGCAAAATCATCGAAAATATGAAATTATTGTTAGGAGACGAAGCCGCAGCATTGGGTGCCATACACGCTGGCATCAGCGGAGTGTACGCCTACCCTGGAACACCCTCTACGGAGATAACCGAATATATACAAGCTAATGCACCTGAGGTGCGTAGCCGCTGGTGCACCAACGAGAAGACCGCTATGGAAGCGGCGTTGGGCATGTCGTATGCGGGCAAGCGCGCACTTGTGTGCATGAAGCACGTGGGAATGAATGTGGCTGCAGATGCTTTTGTAAACTCGGCCATCACAGGTGTCAATGGCGGACTGATAGTACTGGCAGCTGATGACCCTTCAATGCACTCATCACAGAACGAGCAGGACTCTCGTTTCTATGGCAAGTTTGCAATGATTCCCATTCTAGAGCCTTCATCACAACAAGAGGCATACGACATGATGCCCTATGCCTACAACCTCTCTGAGCAGATGAAGCTGCCCGTACTTATGCGAATAGTGACCCGCTTGGCTCACTCGCGCGCCGAGATTGTGGTGAGAGAGCCTTTGGTACAAAAGCCACTAAATCCCGACAACGAACGCACTCATTGGGTATTACTCCCTGGCAATGCACGTCGTCAGTACGCCACATTAGTGGAGAAACAGAGCAAGCTACTCAATGTTTCAGAAGAGTCACCCTACAACAAATCTGAGATCAAAGCCCAAAGGGCCAAGTTGGGAGTGATAGCCTGCGGTATCGCCTATAATTATGTAATGGAGAACGAACCACAGCAGTTAGGTGTGTCTGTTCTAAAAATCTCGCAATATCCATTACCCGAGGCGACGATCAAGAGTTTTGCAGCTCAATGTGATTCATTACTCATCGCCGAAGATGGACAACCGATGGTAGAAGAGCAGATAAAATCCCTTCTCGGAGCGGGATATGAGCTAAAGGGGCGCCTAACTGGCGACCTCCCTCGAATGGGCGAGCTCACCCCTGACTGTGTAGGAACAACATTGGGTATAAGTTTCGAACAGCCCTATGCCAATGCACAAAACGTAACGCCTCGCCCACCAGTCTTATGTCAAGGCTGCGGACATCGCGACGTATACGACGCGCTCAACAAAGTGGCGGCAGAATACCCCGATGCACGTATCTTCGGCGACATTGGATGCTATACACTCGGAGCATTACCCCCCTTCCGTGCCATTGATAGCTGTGTTGATATGGGCGCCTCTATCACTATGGCTAAGGGAGCGGCCGATGCCGGAGTATTCCCTGCAATTGCCGTCATTGGAGACTCCACCTTCACCCACTCGGGAATGACAGGACTGCTTGATGCTGTAAACGATGGTAGCAACATCACCATAGTGCTTTCAGACAATCTCACCACGGCCATGACAGGGGGGCAGGATTCGGCAGGAACCAATAAGTTTGAGGCAATCTGCCTCGGTCTCGGCGTAGAGCCCGAACACGTGCGTGTAGTGGTTCCCCTACCCAAGAATATGGAGGAGATTACCCGAATCATCCGCGAAGAGATTGCTTACAAGGGGGTATCAGTTATCATCCCCCGACGCGAATGTATGCAGACTTTGAAGCGCAAACTCAGAAACAACAAAAAACAATGAAAAAAGACATCATACTGGCAGGTGTGGGCGGACAAGGTATTCTCACCATTGCCACCATCATTGGAGATGCAGCCACGACAGCCGGACTGCACCTCAAGCAAGCCGAAGTACACGGGATGAGCCAGCGCGGCGGTGACGTACAGTCGAACCTCCGGCTTTCTACTGAGCCTATCTATTCTGATTTGATACGTCAGGGAGCAGCCGACCTCATCATCTCCATGGAACCGATGGAAGCACTGAGATATCTACCCTACCTCGGCAAAGAAGGGTGGATTATCAGTTCATCGCAGCCGTTCAAAAATATACCCGACTATCCTGACGAAGAAGCACTAACAAATGAATTGGCAGCATTACCCCATGTTGCGACCTTACCTATCGAAGAAGTCGCCAAGGAGCATAGCTTACCCAAGAGTGCCAACATGGTGTTGCTTGGAATGTCGGCACGCTATATGGAGATACTCTCCCCAGAGCAATTGCGAGAGAGCATTGCCCGAGTATTTGCTTCGAAGGGAGAAAAAGTAGTAACCGACAATCTCCAAGCATTTGACTTAGGACTAAGCAATCAATAAAAGCCTCTATGAAAATCTTTAGCGAAGCATTGGTAGCTCGCGCTGCCCAGGAACTCCATATTGCCAATCTCTCTACCGCTACGATAGGTGAGGTGCTACTCATAGCACAATACCTTGAGCGCGAGACCGGCATCCCCTTCATCCGTATGGACCAAGGCTCGCCTGGCCTTCCCATCAACCATTATGGCGTAGAGGCTGAAAAAGCCGCGCTTGACCGCGGCGTAGGATCGCAATACCCAGCCGCTGATGGTATTCCAGAACTCAAAGAGGCAGCATCCCGTTTTGTCAAAGCATTTCTTGACATTGACATCACACCACGTTCGTGTGTGCCGACCACTGGCAGCGTAGCAGGATCGTACGGTTCATTCATTGCTTGCACACAACGCATTCCTGGCAAAAACAAAGTGCTCTTCATCGACCCAGGCTTCCCGATACAGAAGTCTCAACTACGCATCATCGGTGCCGAGTGGGAAGAATTTGACATCTACCATCATCGCGGCGCCGCGTTGCACGACAAACTCGAAAGCATACTCAAACAAGGAGATATTGCCGCCATCATCTACTCTAATCCCAACAATCCTGCTTGGATATGCCTCGAAGAAGAGGAGCTGGCTATTATCGGCAGCTTAGCCACACAATACGATGTCATCGTGATGGAAGACCTCGCCTACTTCTGTATGGATTTCCGACACGACCTCGGACATCCCTTCCGCCCTCCCTACGCGCCCACCGTGGCACGCTATACCGACAATTACATCTTGATGCTCTCATCATCAAAGATATTCAGCTATGCCGGCCAGCGTATGGCACTCCTCTGCATAAGCGACAAACTGTTTGAACGACACTACCCAACCCTTGCCGAACGTTACCACGACGCAGGCGTATTCGGTCAGACGCTCGTAGCCTCTGTACTCTATATGATTACCTCTGGCTGTACCGCCTCAACACAATATGCATATGCCGAGATGTTGCGCCTTGCCACTGAAGGAACCATAAATTTCGTAGAGGACACTCGAGAGTATGCCCACCGAGCTGAGCGCATGAAACGCATCTTCACCGACAATGGATTCCATATCGTCTACGACTATGATGCGACCCAACCCGTGGGAGATGGATTCTTCTTCACCATCGGCTATGGCAATATGACAGGAGGCGAACTACTCACCGAACTACTCTACTATGGCGTAAGCAGCATATCACTTTCCACCACAGGCAGTGAACAGCAAGGGGTGCGCGCATGCACTTCTCGTATGAGACCCGACCTCTATGCTGTAATGGAGGAGCGAATGAGAGCTTTTAGAGAAGACCACCCATTATAAAATCCCCCTCACTTGGATTCCACACATTTATCCTAAGCCGATGGAAATTTGCAAATAAGTTTGCTTTTTCTCTCGGCTTACATTATCTTTGCCTTAAGAAAGAGGCAAAGCAATGGACATAGTCATTACATACGTTAACGGACTCGACCCAATATGGCAAAAGGATTACGAGCGATATACCAACCAACCCATATTGGAGAAGCGTTTCCGCGACTGGGGTACGCTGAGATACCTTTTTCGCGGCATAGAGGTGAATATGCCCTTCATCCGCAAGGTACACTTGGTGGTGTCACATGAGAGCCAGGTGCCCGAGTGGATAAATAGGGACGAGGTACGCGTAGTGTTGCATAGCGATATTATACCTAAGGAGTATCTACCCACCTTCAATTGTAACCCGATAGAGATGCACCTGCACCGCATAGAAGGGTTGGACGAAGAATATCTATACTTCAATGACGACATGTACCCCATGCTTCCCTGCAAGTCTGAGGATTTCTTTCGCGAGGGAAAAGGAGTCATCGGGATGTCCCGTCATTGGTTCCCGTCCAATATGTATAAGCACATTTGCCGCAACTCGGATCGATTGGCTCGTAAGGCTTTAGGGAAGAGACCTACATGGGCCTTTCTACGCCCACAACACATCTGCTCGCCCTTACTGAAGAGCGAGTGCGAGGCGTTGTATGCCACCATTGAGCAAGAGATCAAGCATTCACTCACCCACATCCGCACCAAAGATGACTTGAACCAGTATCTGTTCCTCGACTACATGTACTTGAAGGGAAAGATTATCAACCAGCGCCAATCCAAGAAACACTTCTCCGTAGGGGTAGCTTCATCCCATAAACTATTTGATTTCATCATACATCCTACCCGAAAGTTGGTCTGTATCAATGACGTACAATTGACGGAGGAGCGATACGTGGAGCTGCGCGACAATATCCTTTCGGCCTTTGAGCAACGGTTCCCCAAGAGGTCCAAGTTTGAGAACGCTATTTGAACAGCGCAATCAACTTTGTAAAGAGTTGCCCTCCCAACCAGACATTGGTGTGACAACGCAGTTTGGCACGACGCACGCCTCGAGCTAGGTAGGGGCACTTGGCAAACAACCCGAGGCCATACAGTAGGGAATACCATCCTGCCTGAACAAGTATGTCACCAGAGAGACATTCCAAAGGATTCTCCCCCGAAGGACGATCCTGATAAGCCTCATATAGATCGAGGAAGTTTTCTATATACTCGCGTTTACGTTTCTTCAGCCCTTGGCGCGTCATTGCATGAGGATTTCCTTTGCGATAATGATAAAGGTCTGCATCCAGATAGGCAATCTTTTGCGCATAGCTTACAAGCTGCACGCTCAAGCAGCAATCCTCGGCATAGCCATACCGAGGGGTATGAAGTACGTTATTCGTATAGATCGACGTTCTCACACACTTGTTACACAACGTACCATAAGCCCTATGGTTATACATATCGCGAATGTACTGTTCCTTATCTGCTACCGTGTAGTTCCTCTCGCGTTTTACGCTGGAACGACTGGAATACTCCTTGACATAATTGAAGAAGACAATATCGCTTCCCGTCTCCTCTATCTTTGCTGCAATCCTCACTATAGCATCTTCAGACAACCAATCATCAGGATCCACATGATATACATAATCACCTGTCACATACTGCAGACCTGTTTGGCGAGCTGCGGGCAATCCGCCATTTTCCTTATTGATCACAACAATTTGTTCTCTTCGATGCGAATATTTCTCAGAGATGACATCCTCAAGGATCTCCATTGAAGCGTCCTTCGTTCCATCATTCACGAAGACGTACTGAATATACGGATATGATTGCCCCAATACAGAATCAGCGAACTCTGCAATATATTTCTCCACTCCATAAATAGGAACAATCAGCGAAATGGTTATTGGCTGTTTGGTCTCTTTCATTACAGACTCCTTCATGGCTATAATCTACTTCATTCTCCCACTACTCATCTTGTATTCATAGGAGTGCATACCCTCGGCACGAAAATCGTCGTGATAACGTTCCAATACCCCTTTGAACACTTCATCATAAAGCGGAATAAACAGGTCCTCCTTATTCTTTAGCCTCAACAAGATCTCTTCGGCGAGGGATGAGGTGAGACTTAAATCATTCTGTCCATTATAAAAGGCTGTACCCTTGATACTTCCTGGCGAAACATTTAAGATTCTATTGCTGGTACCACCTTTAGCCAGTTCTACATTGACGCTCTCAATAAAGATTTTCAAGGCAGCCTTACTCGCGCCATACACCGAGAACAAGGGAGACGACATAAACCCTGCAATACTGCCCATCACACCGCAATAGAAGTTCTCCGAAGCACTTATGCGAGGATAGAAATGATGTATGATTCGGATAACAGCAATGGTATTCACCTCGAAGCTCTTTATTATATGGGCTTCATCCAAATCTTTGAAATGAGACAGACGCCCGATTCCCGCAGTAATGATCAAGGTGTCGATATCCGAGAAACGATCGAAGATGGAATAATCCTTTTCTGTCAGGTCAAAACAGAAGCACTCAAACTTGGAATGCACAAAGTTCGGCTCAGGCAACACCCTGTCAACGATGTATACCTTATGACACTCATCCCGTCTGGCCAGTATCGTCGCTATGGACAAGCCTATGCCATTAGCCCCACCAACTACCAACGCACAGTTCATATCTCTACATAGTTTTTTCGACCTCCAAACAATCCCATCACCTGTGCCATACAGATGCTCTCATGTGGTTTCAAGCGGGAGGAGTATTGGCGGTTATTGATAATGCACGAAGCAAATTCCTGGATTTCATAACGCAAGCCCGATTCCTCCCACTTATAGAAATACTTCTTATTTTGATTCTGGTCCTCATACCTAAGCTCAAAATAATCGGTTTTCCACCATGGCGAAGGCACGTATACATAACCTTTCGTTCCTGATATCACAAGATTACCCTCTGTCTTTACCCCAAGCCCCAACTGGAATGAGGCTACAGCCTTGTCAAAAGAGATGACACCACGAGTATAGATATCCACCCCATTCTCATCGGTACGACTATAAAAATGGATATTCTTAAACTCAGTTCCCAATAACTTAATGATTGGCAACAACGGATAGGAGCCCATCTCAAACATAGAGCCTCCCGCCATTTGGGGATCCAACTCACGTTTCAAGTTAGCCTTTTCCCATAGTTTAGATTCCGACGCATCTATGCCTACGACATCACCGATGAGACCACTCTTCACCAATGTAGTGAGTCGATTAAACGCTGGGCAATAGGCCGTTTTATTCGCTTCAAGAAGCACCAACGAATTGTCATTCGCCAAAGCATACAACTCCTCCGCCTGCCATGCTTCCAGTACCATAGGAGTTTCGCAGATCACATGCCGCCCATGTTCCAAGGCATACTTAGCCTGAGCATAGTGACAAAGATGAGGTGTAGCGATATAGACAGCGCCGACCTGTTCCACGAGTTCCTCGAAAGAATCGCATACGGTTTTCACCCCATACTGCTCGGCCGTTCGCCTCGCTACCTGCTGGTTTATATCATAAACGGCCTTTACAAATACAAAGTCCACCACATCGGCTTCGGGTATGAATTTCTGCGCGATACGTCCACATCCTACCACACCCATTTTTATCTGAATACTACTTTCGGCCCTCAGCATCGTCGAGGATATCCCCTCCGTGCGAGGCAGATACACAACCTTGCAGAACTCATTGAGGTAATCAAACTTACCCTCCCAGTCCGAGCCTATGGCAAAGATGTCTACATTATATTTCTGTACGTCGTCAATCTTCTGGCCCACATAGTCCTCTATAATGATCTGGTCGACCAATCCCGTGGCCTTAACCGCTTCGATTCTTTCCAACACATTGTTTCTGACACTCAATTTTCCCCGTTCACGATCAAAGCTGTCGTTGGTCACCCCGACAATCAGGAAATCACCCAAAGCCTTGGCTCGACGTAGCAGATTGAGATGTCCCTCGTGCAAGAGGTCATAAGTACCATATGTGATAACCTTCTTCATAAGCTTCAATCCTCCTTTCCGAATATCTCCTCACGATATTCCTTGCAATGAATACTCTTCTTGATAGCCTCTTCGGATGGAATTTTGCTCCAATCCCCATATTCCCCTCTGAGGAATGCATCCGTATCATAGGGGGCAGGAAATTCGATGTCCTCAAACTTTATCTTAGTCAGAGGGAAAATATCCTTTTTGAAGAATGTCGCTTTGGGCCACCCTATTCCCAAGGCATAGTGATATTCGTCACGAGGATTTATCAAGCCGATCAAGCGTAGAATCGGATTGATAAATCCGAAGCACAACAACTCGACCAACCGGATAAGAGGCTTACGTAATATGGGGTTGGATATATGTACACTCAGATGTTGCAGATTACCATATATAATCTTCGACAAACGAGCCGCGAAATAGTTAGTCCGTTCTATAGCAAAGATGTCAAGTCCGATTCCCTTCCACTTGTAGTAATCGTACCGTTTACTGGAGGATTGAATGCAGCCATCGCGCTTCCTGAACTTACCGAAGCTATTGACATAGTCTACATCGGTACGCATACAATGATACACAAACTCCTCGCTGTCGAGTTTACACAAGATTCTTTCCAACCTTCTGTAGTCCTTCCTGAGCACAAATATATCGATATCGTCATCCCAGGGGATGAATCCCCCATGCCGTGCTGCTCCCAAAAGAGTTCCAGCCGCTAGCCACCACCGGATATGATGTTGATCGCAAATCTTAGCCACCTCTTGCAGCATACGGAGAAGCTCTTTCTGGTCGCGGCGCAACAAAGAGCCTTCGGGAGAATAGCGACTCTTCAAGTCCAATATTTCCTGCGGGAAGTTTGTATCCAAGCCCATATCAATTCTTCTATATATATGCAAAATTAGGTTTATTTTTCCCGAATACAAAAAAAAACTATAACTTTGTGGCGCTAAGCATAAATAAAACCGTTATGGCATCTCTTCAAATAAATAAATCTGCTATTGGGTGGGGATTTAATCGAGTAAAGAAAGTGTTCGGCAATCTGCTTGCGCTCTGCATTCAGTGCGTACTCCCTGTCAAGAAGGGGCAAGTGGTGTGCTGGGCATACAACTTCAATCAATACAGTTGTAACCCACGTTACCTCACCGAATACATCCTCGAGCACAATCCCGAGTTTGAGGTATATTGGGTATTCCGCCATAGCCTAGATGTTTCTGGCATAGACAAACGTGTAAAATATGTGCGCAGACGCACGTGGAAGTACTACGTCTTGATGAACACGGCCGAGTTTCTCATTTCCAACGTACGTACCGACCCATGGAAGCTGTACTGGCGCAAGCGAGCTAAGCAGAAGTACCTCATGGTATGGCACGGTGGCGTAGCCCTGAAGAGAATCGAGGCCGATGCCGAGAAGCAGTTGAGCTACAGCTACGTAAAGAAGGCTAAGCTCGACTCACGCAACTGCGATCTGATGATCTCGGGTACTCGCATACAGACCGAGCTCACCAAGCGCGCCTATTGGTACAATGGAGAGGTGCTGGAGAAAGGCACGCCACGCAACGACATCTTCTTCAAGACAGCACTACACAGTCAGATACGGGAGACGGTGTGCAAGCTCTACAACATCCCTACCGAGAACCGCATAGTCCTCTATGCTCCCACGTTCCGCCGTGGGTTATCTACCGAGCCCTATATTATCAATTGGGAGCGCGTAATAAACCATTTGAGTAGTCTCCTCAACAACCAAGCGGTAACCCTCCTTGTTAGGTTGCACCCCAACCTCATCCACAAAGCTGGAACGTTGCCCTTCATCAATGGCACTAGTGTCATAGACACCACCCGTTACCACGATATGCAAGAGCTACTCTGCATCAGCGACATGCTCATCACCGACTACTCCAGTTCGATGTTCGACTACACCATACTGAGACGCCCATGCCTCCTCTATGCTCCCGATGCCGAGCTGTACGACCGCGGTTTCTATTTCGACCTAGAGAAGGACCTCCCCTACCCTTTGGCACGCACAGAGCAACAGCTTGTCGATGTCATCGACAAGTTTGATCAAGCAACATACGAAAAAGAACTCGACAAGTTCTTCACCGAGCGTATAGGTTTAATCGAAGATGGCAATGCCTGTAAGGCCTTGACAGAATGGATGCTCACCCACTCTATCGATAAATAGCCTCACGCCTCAACTTGAGAAACACTTTCTCCACATAGGAGCGTATCAATTTCGCTTTCAAAGAAAGCTTAGTCCCCTTGGGTATCCAAGCTATCTTTTTACATAGCTGCAACACCTCATCTTTATGTCTTTTCTTTCCTAAGGCAATCACATGCCACAGCTTGCGCAGGAAGGTATCGGCTATATATTTAGCATATACCGCCTTCTGCTCCTTGGTATAAGTTGTGGAGTGGTGTATATACTCCAAAGACTTGCTGCAAGCCAGCGCAAAATCCCGGTAGTGTGCAAAACTCTTGGTATGAATAATGCTTCCTCCCCGTTGGTAATAGTTGTAGTATGATTTATGAATCACTCCTCCCTTGCCACACTTAGCCATGAACAAGAAAGTAGAGGCCCGGTCTTCGTGATACATATCCTCTGGGAACTGCAACTGTTCGAACAGATCTCTCCGGTAGAGGTTCACACAAGCGCTACGAGGTATCTTACCCAAGAAGTTCAGCGTTGTCAACTCCTCAGCAGATACTATCCTCACCTGGCCATCCTGCAAGAAATTACATCTTGCCGGCTTCTTGTCATACACCGAGCGGAAGAGGCACGTCACCATGCCCAATCCATGCTTTACTGCCAGGCGATGCATATCTTCATACATCGTTGGCTCTATGGTGTCGTCACTATCGACAAAGCCCACATAATCGCCATGGGCTATCTTCACGCCCTCATTACGTGCAGTAGAGAGATCCCCCTTATCCAGGTGTATCACCCGTATGCGGCTGTCTTCCTGAGCATATCTATGGCAGAGTTCCAACGAGTTATCCGTCGAGTTATTCTCAACGAGAATGATTTCAATATCCTTCAGTGTCTGAGCAAAGATGGAGTCAAGGCATTTCCCCAGATACTGCTCGGTGTTATGTACGGGGACAATAATGCTAACTTTAGGCATTTGCATAATAATTTCGACTTTCATAAGCCATTCTCGGACAAAGATATAAAAAAAACGAAAGAAAACAGCAGATTGAGAAAAAAACATTACCTTTGTATAGCGATTCAACGAATACGACTTTTTATCATCCCTATGTTGAAAGATTTTTTCCAGTTAATCAAGCGCTTCATGGCGCCCTACAAGAAGTACCTTGCGGTCAATCTCTCGCTCAATGTTTTGGCGCAGATACTTAACGTGTTCTCTTTTGCCCTGCTCATCCCCATCCTACAGATACTATTCAAGGTGACCGAGTCTACCTACACCTATATGACCTGGGCCGACGGCAATGTGCTGGACGTTGTCAAGAACAACTTCTATTACTATATGACCACCTTCATCGACACCAAGGGTCCCCTGTGGGTGTTGGTGATGTCGGGCGTGATACTGGCAGTGATGACCCTGCTGAAGACCGCCTGTTACTTCGGTTCGGCTGCAGCACTCGTTCCTCTGCGTACGGGCGTTGTACGCGACATCCGCATACAGGTATACAACAAGGTATTAAAATTGCCTTTGAGTTTCTTTTCAGAAGAACGCAAAGGAGACGTTATCGCACGTATGAGCTCCGATGTCGGCGGTCTGGAGACCGCGATGACCAACTCACTTGAGATGCTCATCAAGAACCCTATAGCTATAGCCATAACCCTCGTGGCACTCTTTGCCATCAGTTGGGAGCTCACCCTATTCGTCTTCCTCGTGATGCCATTGCTGGCATGGGTGATGGGCGTCATCAGCCGCAACCTGAAACGTGGTTCCAAAGACGTCCAGAACTTTTGGGGCATGCTGATTGCCCAGTTGGATGAGACCTTGGGTGGTCTACGTATCATCAAGGCTTTCATCGCTGAGGACAAGATGAAGAAGCGCTTTGCCGATGCCAACAACACATACCGCAATGCGGTAAACAAGATGAACATCCGCAAGGCAAGTGCCCATCCCGTGAGTGAGTTTATGGGCACCTGCATCATCGTCATCGTGTTATGGGGTGGAGGATATTTCATCTTGGGAGAGCAATCATCAATAGATGCCAGTTCATTCATTTATTACCTTGTATTGCTCTACAACATACTCAACCCCTTCAAGGACCTTTCTAAAGCTTACTACAACGTGCCCGTGGGCATGGGATGCTGGGAGCGTGTAAACAAGATTCTCTCTGCAGAGAATCCCATTAAGGAACCCGCCAGACCAGCTCCGCTACCTGTGTTTGAGCAAGGTATCGAATTCAAGAACGTTGAATTCCACTATACTGAAGGGAATCCCGTTTTGCGTGGCATTAATCTTACCGTAGAGAAGGGCAAGACCATCGCCCTTGTAGGTCAATCGGGTTCAGGCAAATCTACTCTCGTAGACCTCGTACCCCGCTTCCACGATGTTGTGGGAGGCGCCATCACTATCGACGGCAAAGATATTCGCGAAGTATCTATCAAAGAGCTACGCTCGCTCATCGGCAATGTCAATCAGGAGGCCATCTTATTCAATGACACTTTCTACAATAACATCACCTTTGGTGTAGACAACGCGACAATGGAGCAGGTCATCGAAGCTGCCAAGATTGCCAACGCTCACGAGTTCATTATGGAGAGTGAAAATGGATATGACACGATGATTGGTGACCGAGGCTGCCGCCTTTCAGGAGGCCAACGTCAGCGCATCAGCATTGCACGCGCCATCCTAAAGAATCCTCCTATTCTCATTCTTGATGAGGCGACTTCAGCCCTCGACACCGAATCTGAACGTTTGGTACAGGAAGCCCTAGAGCGTCTGATGAAATCACGTACAACGATTGCCATCGCCCACCGCCTTTCAACCATTAAGAATGCCGATGAGATATGCGTAATGTACGAAGGTGAGATTGTGGAACGCGGCACACATGAGTCGCTGCTCGCCAAAGGAGGCTACTACAAGCGTCTCAACGACATGCAGAGCCTTTAAAATTTACAATTGGCGCATTACAATTGTACGATTGATTTACCAATTGGCAATTTGACAATTTGCAAAAAAACTTTTTTCTATTTATCTTTGCCAAGATTATTGTGAATATTATTTGTTTAACTCTATAAAAAGAAAAAGATTATGAAGTTTTTGACAGACGAAAAACTCGTGATTGTAGGTGCCGGTGGTATGATCGGTTCCAACATGGCTCAGACCGCTTTGATGCTTGGCCTCACTCCCAACATCTGCCTTTACGACATCTATGGTCCCGGTGTGAACGGTGTAGCCGAGGAGATGGCTCACTGCGCTTTCGAAGGTGCAAACATCACTTGGACCATCGATCCCGAAGAGGCTTTCACTGGTGCTAAGTACATCATCTCTTCAGGTGGTGCTCCCCGCAAGGAGGGTATGACTCGTGAGGACCTTCTCAAGGGTAACTGCCAAATCGCTGCTGAGTTCGGTGACAACATCAAGAAGTACTGCCCCGACGTGAAGCACGTAGTGGTAATCTTCAACCCCGCTGACGTAACTGCTCTCACAGCTCTTATCCGTTCAGGTTTGAAGCCCAATCAGCTCACTTCACTCGCAGCACTCGACTCTACACGCCTCCAGCAGGCTATCGCTGAGGCAGTAGGTGTTCCTCAGTACAAGGTTGAGGGTGCTCGCACCTATGGTGGTCATGGTGAGGCTATGGCCGTATTTGCATCAAAGATCACTGTTGATGGCAAGCCTCTCTCTGAGTTTGAGATCTCTGACGAGAAGTGGGCCGAGATCAAGCACAACACCATCCAGGGTGGTTCACGCATCATCAAGCTCCGTGGCCGTTCATCATTCCAGAGCCCTGCATACCAGTCAGTGAAGATGATTGAGGCTGCTATGGGTGGAGCTGAGTTCCACTGGCCCGCAGGTTGCTATGTTAACAACGAAAAGTACAAGAACGTACTCATGGCTATGCCTACTGTAATGGATGCTACTGGCGTACACTTCGGTGAGGTAACAGGTACTGCAGAAGAGATGGCTGCTCTTGACGCTTCATACGCACACCTCCAGGTAATGCGTGACGAGATCATTAATCTCGGCATCATCCCTCCCGTAAGCGAGTGGGCTACCTTGAACCCCAACTTGGTATAAAACAGGAAAGGATTAATATTGAAGCCGACGCGGATCATTAGCGTCGGTTGAGACCACTGAAGCTTTAGCTTCACAAAGGAATCTTTCATAACGATTAACAAAGGAAAGGAACTACTTTCGAGTAGTTCCTTTCTTATTGCTCATCACTCAAGGCTTTTGTCATAAGTTTTCTACGAAACGTGAGGAAACCCCATACAAGAATATGCAGCCTAAACGTGAATCCTATATATTATTATATTTAAAGAATTATTGCGTTGCCTTTATTAGAAAATCTCTTCGACTACTATGAGAAAGTAAAATATAATTCTTTATTTTATAAGGTATAGTACTATACGTATCAAAATAAAACGCTATATTTTATTACACAAAATGCTATATTTTATTTTCTCTATTCGTTTACCAAGAAAAAAGATAATACTCACGCCAAGTATTTTATTGCTGACCTGCAATAATTCTACCAGACAAAGGTTTTTTCGAGAACGAACAAAAAGATTTTGGGTGGTCTCTTTATTGATTTTAGAGAATTATGTCCATATGAGATGAGGGAGCCGATGCACACATCGACTCCCTCATCTCATTGCCCAAGACTCATAACTCAAAGCCTTGTTGCCAAGCGCTTCACCATCATGGGCTTCCAGGTGGAGAAGTCACCAGCGATGATGTGCTGGCGGGCTTCGCCTACGAGCCAGAGGTAGAAGGCGAGGTTGTGGATGGAGGCTATCTGCATAGCCAGCAGTTCCTGGGCGTGGAAGAGGTGGCGCAGGTAGGCCTTGGTGTAGAGCGTATCGACCACCGACGCGCCATCGGCTTCGATGGGCGAGAAGTCGAACTCCCACTTCTTGTTCTTCATGTTGATGATGCCGTCCTTGGTGAAGATCATGCCGTTGCGGCCGTTACGGGTGGGCATGACACAGTCGAACATATCCACGCCGCGCTCGATGCCTTCAAATAGGTTCATCGGTGTGCCTACACCCATGAGGTAGCGGGGCTTGTCGGTGGGGAGTATCTCGTTCACGACCTCGATCATCTCGTACATCTTCTCCGTGGGCTCACCTACGGCCAAACCACCGATGGCATTGCCCTCGGCACCCTTTGAGGCTATGAACTCAGCCGATCGGCGGCGCAGGTCGGGGTATACACAACCCTGCACGATGGGGAAGAGCGACTGGTGGTAGCCATACTTGGGCTCGGTGCTATTGAATCGGTCAAGGCAGCGGTCGAGCCAGCGGTGGGTCATCTCCATCGACTTCTTGGCATACTGGTAGTCGGCATCGCCGGGGGTGCACTCATCGAAAGCCATCATGATGTCGGCACCGATGGTGCGCTCGATGTCCATCACACGCTCGGGAGTGAACAGGTGCTTTGAGCCATCGATATGCGAGCGGAACTCCACACCCTCCTCGCGCATCTTGCGTATGCCTGAGAGCGAGAACACCTGGAAGCCACCACTATCAGTAAGCATGGGACGGTCGAAGCCGTTGAACTTATGTAGTCCGCCTGCTTTCTCGATAACCTCCAATCCTGGGCGCAAGTAGAGGTGATAGGTATTTCCCAAGATGATTTGTGCCTTGATGTCCTCCTTCAGTTCAGTGAGATGCACGCCCTTGACGCTACCCAGCGTGCCCACGGGCATAAATATAGGTGTTTCAATCTGTCCATGGTCGGTAGTGATAAGTCCGGCACGGGCATTGCTCTTGGGATCAGTGTGTTGGAGTTGGAATGTCAGCATTCGTCTTTATTCTATTATATATATGTACTATATGTTATTATTCCGGCAAGGTCAATCTTTGAAACTTGGGGATGTTGCTTTCCGTATGTTCGCGAAGCAATATCCTCTTCATCTTTGCCACCACTTTAGGGTATTGAGCTGCAACATCATGGTCCTCGTGCAGGTCGGTTGTCAGGTCATAAAGACGGCAGTTACCCCTGTCTACCACGAGTTTCCAGTCTCCCATGCGCAGGGCCATCATATCGGTTTCATGGAACTCCCAATAGAGAAAGTCGTGCTTCTTCTGCCTGCACTTACCCAACAAAGTGGGAGCAAATGAAAGGCCATCGAAGTAGTCGTTCTCCAGTCTTGGGTTAGCATATCGCTTCACATAGTTGTCTATACCCGCCACCTCGCAGAAGGTGGGCATAAGGTCATAGAAGGCCAGCTGATGATCATTGACAACACCTGCTTCCACTTTTCCGGGCCACCAAGCGATGAAGGGTACACGGATACCTCCCTCATGGGTCGAGCGTTTGGTGCCTTGCAACAGCTTTTCGGTGTTGAAGAAGTCGGGGTCTGCCCCACCCTCTCTGTGAGGGCCATTATCGCTAGTGAAGATAACGAGCGTATTCTTGTCGAGCCCCTTCCTACGCAGGAGGTCGAGCACCTCCCCTACATATTTATCGAGGCGGGTCACCATAGCCGCAAACTGCTGATGCCCTACATCCGTGGGGTTGTAACGTGAGTAGGGGTCACCGCCGTAGCGTTTCTCTACACTAAAAGTCCCTTGATAAGCCTTGAAGATAGAATCCTCGGGCTGCGCCAGTTCAGCATGAGGCAGCGTATAGGTGAGTACGCCGAAGAAGGGTTTGTCGGGAGTCTGCTCATCAATCCACTTCATGGCACGCTGGTGTATGAGGTCGGCCGAGTAATCCTTGCGGTTCTTGTAACCTTCACCATACATCGGGTGGTCGATATTGTTTACCTGTACCTCACGGCGCACATCCTCGTCCACGCCACGAGTGTAGGCATTGAGGAAGTTGGGATAGTAGAGGTGGGCCTGAAACTGGCAGATGTAGCCATAATACTCATCAACGCCTCTCGTGTGAGGTGTAGAGATAGAGCCCTCATAGCCACCAGCCCACTTGCCAAACATACCGGTGGTGTAGCCATTATCCTTCATGATTTCGGGCAGAATGACATGCGCTGTATCGTAAGGTTCTTGTCCAGCCTGCGAGTAATCCTGATTGTTACCATACATAATGCTGCCACTCCAGTACTCGTTGTTGCCACGCACTTTTGTGTGCCCTGTATGCTGCCCCGTCATGAAAGAGGCTCGCGAAGGAGCACTCACAGGACTGCCGGCATAGGCTTGAGTGAAACGCATACCCTCTCGTGCCATACGGTCAAGGTTGGGGGTATTGATATACTCCTGCCCGTAACAACCAACATCGGCATAGCCGAGGTCGTCGCACATAATATAAATAATGTTGGGACGCTCAGCTTGCGCAGGCTGTTGTGCCTGCATGCCTGGAGTTGCCACCAATCCGCAACCAAGGAGGAACCATTGTTTGTTGTCCATAGCAATATATATGTATAGTCTTTAGGATATTACTTAATCTCAAAACTCATCGGGTTACTCACCTTCTCTTTGAGCAGGGCGATATCCCATACCTCTTTGATGTCGGTAACATAGTGAAAGGTAAGACCCGTGAGGTACATCTCGGGGATCTCCTCGATGTTGCGACGGTTCTCATCACAGAGGATGATCTCCTTGATGCCGGCACGCTTGGCAGCCAGTATTTTCTCCTTGATACCACCAACGGGGAGCACCTTGCCGCGTAGGCTAATCTCGCCTGTCATGGCGAGGTTGGCCTTCACCTTACGCTGGGTGAGAGCCGATGCAAGCGAGGTGGCCATGGTGATACCTGCCGAGGGACCATCCTTGGGCACAGCCCCTTCTGGCACGTGGATGTGGATGTTCCAGTTGTCGAACACCTCGTAGTTAATGTCGAGCAGCGAGGCATGTGCCTTGATATACTCGAGGGCCAGCATGGCCGACTCCTTCATCACATCGCCCAGGTTACCCGTTAGTGTAAGCTTTCCACCCTTTCCGCGGCTCAGACTGGTCTCCACGAAGAGAATCTCACCTCCTACGGCAGTCCAAGCAAGACCCGTCACCACGCCGGCATACTCGTTACCTTGGTAGCGGTCGCGTGAGAACTCCTGCACGCCGAGCAGTTCGCGCAGGTCGGCAGGCTTCACGGTGGTATGGCTATAGTAGCCGTTGGTGGCATAGCTGCAGGCCAGACGGCGGAATATCTTGCCTATCTTCTTGTCCAGTTCGCGCACGCCCGACTCACGGGTGTAGTTCTCCACCACAGCCTCGAGGGTCTTCTTGTCGATCTTAATCTGACGCTTCTTGATGCCGTTGGCCTCCTCCTGCTTGGGCACGAGGTGCTTGCGGGCTATCTCGACCTTCTCTTCGGTGAGGTATCCACTCACCTCGATGAGTTCCATACGGTCGAGCAAGGGGGCAGGGATATTACCGATGTTATTGGCCGTGGCGATGAACATCACGTTCGAGAGGTCATAGTCCACGTCGAGGAAGTTATCGTGGAAGGCGTTGTTCTGCTCGGGGTCGAGCACTTCGAGTAGCGCCGATGAAGGGTCTCCGTTATGGTTGGCTTGAGAAACCTTGTCAATCTCGTCGAGGATAAACACGGGGTTCGACGAGCCCGCCTTGGCAAGGCTCTTGATGATGCGTCCGGGCATGGCACCGATGTAGGTCTTGCGGTGTCCGCGTATCTCGGCCTCATCGTGTACGCCACCCAACGACACGCGCACATACTGGCGTTTCAGTGCCGTGGCGATGGAGCGTCCCAATGAGGTCTTACCCACTCCGGGAGGGCCGTAGAGACAGAGGATGGGCGACTTGAG
>JAZRFA010000132.1:0-7237 GCA_045661085.1 Bacteroidaceae bacterium | reverse complement strand
TTTCAAACTCGGGGTGCTGGTAATACACCTCTTCTACAGAGTGTAGAACTTCGGTCACTGCCTGGATATACTCAGGCTCATTCGGGTGCTTGCGTTCAAGATCTTGAATGATTTCATTAATCTTCATAACACTGCATTTTTTAATTATAACAATAGGTAAACGCTTTCGTAACGTTTTCTTGGTGCAAATGTAGCGTATTTTTCGAGATAAAAACTATTTGGCATCTCTTTTTTACTGTTAAAGGTAAAAAAAGAGGGGCAGCCTCCTCTGTGGAGACTGCCTCTCTGGTTTATTGTCGCTACTGGTTTACACCATCGCGACTTCGACTTCGTCGAGCTTGTTCACGCTCGGCAGAGATTAAGCGAGCTTATCTCTGCGCTCACTTAATCACAACCTTCTTGCCGTTGATGATGTAGACACCTTCTTGGACAATTTCGGTATTCAGAACCTTACGTCCTTGCAAATCATAAATGACCGTTGTCTTCCCATCGTTGTCTGTTGACTCCAGATTGTCAATTCCAGTCGTGTCATCCTCGCCATTCTCACCGATGATGCGCATGCGTATGCTTCGTGCCTCTGATGCAAGAGCACCACTGCGACTATCCACCTTGAGGTAGAAGCGGAAGGCTCCGAGTGCCACGGCTTCCGTTACGGGCTTCCACTCACCCTCGATCAAGGTGTAGTAACCCTCACCTTGGGGCAGTTCGGCAGATGACAGGCAGCTGTAGGTGCCCGTGAAGGTAAACTTGTCACGCACCGATGAGCAGTCGATGGAGTTCTCCTCTGTGGCATAGAGTACTGCATCGGTCACGGTGATGCTCTTCTCTCCTGCCTCCTTGGTACGGATGAGGTAGGGGTAGTTGGCTTCGAGCACACCGCTTGTCATCTTGAATGCTTCGATCACCGTCTCGTCGGTCACCCCATCGTCATCGCGGTCGTATTGGTGTACATTGTTGAGGTCGGCCACCTCGAAGTCGGCAAGGAACTCCTCGGTCACGGGAATCTCGAAGGGTACATACAATGCTTGCCATTGGGTATCGTTGAAGTGGCGGGTATAGGTCACTGTCTCGCATTCCATCTCCTCATCAATCAAGAAGTTTTCTTCCGTATCAAGGATTACAAGATTCTCTACGGGCAAGCGAGTAAATGTACCGCTAATGATTACATCCTCAGCAGGCATAGTGGTGATTGTCTTGTCCCATCCGCTAAACTCGTAGCCCACCTTGGTAGGCTCGGCCAGCATGGTCACAGGATCTTTGTGTTTCAGCACCTCGGTGTGGTATACCTCACCATCTACCATATAGGTGAGCACATAGTGGTCTACCTCCACCACATCTTCGATGAAGAAGAACTCCTTCCACTGGTCGGCAGCATAGTAGGCATCGGCATTGCCCAGAGGCACGCCCAGTACGCACTCCCACTTGTTGATGTCGTCGAGTGCCTGTGTGCCACAGGTAGGCGGCACGGCAGCATGGCTCGTGATAGAGGTCAGGTTGGTGCAGTCAGAGAATGCCTCAGCACCAATCGTCTCCATATTGCTACCGAACGAGAACCCTTCGAGGCTGCTACAGCCCGAGAAGGCATAGTTGCCGATTGATTTCACACCATTGCCAATGGTCACGTTCTGCAGGTTGGTGCAGCCGTAGAACTCATTATCATATATCTGCTCCTCACGGTCGGTAATCACTACCGTGCGCAGCGAGGTGTTGCGGTAGAAGGGCGAGTACCCCTTGCTGCTTGTGGTGCTATAGGTAATCTTACCACCGATATACACCGAGTCGAGCGGACAATCGGCGAACAATGCCGATGAGCCGTTGCTACCCAAGTTCAATGCTGTGGTGCGGTCTTCGATGATGACATCGGCCAATTGAGAACAACCGCTAAAGGCATAGTCACCGATTGTGGTCGTAGATTGCGGTATGCTGATTTCGGGGAGTGATGAGCAGTTCTGGAAGGTGTAGTTGTTGATAGTAGCTACGCTGCGGCCTAGCGTCACGTTTGTCAATGCAGTGCATCCGCTGAAGCAATACTGACCTACCGACTTTACGGAATCAGGAATAACAATTTCTTGCAGACTACGACACTGATAGAACGCCTTGTCGCCCAATGAACCGATGCTGTCGCCCAATGTAACCGCTTTCAATGACGAGCAGCCCGAGAAGGCTTGGTTACCTACAGCCCCCTCATTGGTAAGTGTTGCCGTCTCCATCGCATTACATCCATAGAACGCCTGACTGCCTATGTTTCCCTGATTGCAAATATCTACGTTTTTTATGCCATCGCAATCATAGAACGCATAGTCTCCCAAGTTGCCAAGATGAGATACCGACACCTCTTTAATATGGTCGTTGCCATAGAATGTATAGGGCATCACCTCCATTACCTTCATTTCCACTTGCTTATAAATCGCCGTTTCGCCCACATTAATCACCATAGCCGTGCTGTCGTAGGCACAATCAATAGCGTGGCAAGTGCGTTCCGATGGGCTTACGGGTACATACTTCACGCCATCCACCTCGAACATGCTGCTCAGATAGGGGTATACCTTCAGATTGCTCAGGTTGGAGTGCTGATCGTTGGCCGCGTAGTTGATGCTTCCCTGAGCATTGGCATAGCCCGTAGGGGGCGTGTTGGTCAGCCATATCACCTTCTCGGGAGTACTGAATGCTCTGTTTCCAATGGATAGCACGCCACTGGGGATAGTCAACGAGTGTATATTATCGCAGCCATAGAATGCATATTCACTGATTTGTGTAACTTCGTTACCAATGGTCACATTGGTCAGCGCATCTTTATTGTAGAACGGAGAATAGCCATACGAGCTACCACTACTATAGCTCAAGTTACGTCCCAAATAAACCTCTTCTAACGGGCAGTCATAGAACAGGCCTTGACTGGAATTATATCCCAACGATAAGGTTGAGCTGCCATCTTCGATGATGACTTTCTTGAGAGCGGTACAATTGTCAAAAGCATAGTTTCCAATGCTCGTCACGCCCTCGGGAATGGTGATGGCGGTGAGGCTGCTGCAACCAGAGAACGCATGGTCTCCAATGCTCGTCACGCTCTCGGGGATAACCAGTTCTGCAACGAGTTCTCCGTTCAAATACAAATTATGAGCATAATCGAGAGGATTGGAACTATAACCGTCAAACGAGATCTTACACCATGCCTCGATGCTGCTGATGCTTACTGTTGTGAGGCTGCTGCAACCATAGAATGCCTCGTCTCCAATGCTCGTCACGCTCTCGGGGAGGGTGATGGAGGTGAGGCTGCTGCAACCATAGAAAGCATCGTATCCAATGCTCGTCACGCTCTCGGGGAGGGTGATGGAGGTGAGGCTGCTACATTCCTCGAAAGCACTGCTTCCAATGCTCGTCACGCTCTCGGGGAGGGTGATGGAGGTGAGGCTGCTGCATTCATAGAAAGCATGGTTTCCAATGCTCATCACGCTCTCGGGGAGGGTGATGGAGGTGAGGCTGCTGCAACCAGAGAAAGCAGAGCCCGCTATACCTTTTGTTCCTTCTTTTACTTCGATAGATGTATTATCGGGCATTGTCCCTTTATACTTATAAAGAACCTTTCCTGCATATATCACACCGTCGACTTGGTTCTTATACCAGACTGTATTACTAAAAGCACTGCTTCCAATGCTCGTCATGCTCTCGGGGAGGGTGATGGCGGTGAGGCTGCTGCAACCATAGAAAGCACTGCTTCCAATGCTTGTCACGCCCTCGGGGAGGGTGATGGCGGTGAGGCTGCTGCATTCCTCGAAAGCACTGCTTCCAATGCTCGTCACGCTATAGGTCTTATTGTTGTAGGTAACGGTTTCGGGGACAGTGACTGCTCCGCTGTATTCGTTGGAGTAAGAGTCATAATAATATCCTCGATAGGTCACCGCTACTGTTAAGTCAGTGGAGGAAGTAATGTTGTAGTAGATGCCACCCGCCTCAAAGTCATGGGCGCTTGCTATAAGATTACAGAGCAACAAAACCACCCAACTTAAATAAAATCGAATCTTTACCATACTTATACATAAAATTAATATACGAAATCTACTTGTTATCTCTTTAATATGTATTTTATTTGATTGAAAACTTCAAGAGAGCATTGTTTCTCACACTCTGTTAGAATCATGTCTTTTTCATGTTCAGAAATCTCTGAAGGTAAAATATATTCCTCAAAATTAATTTTCTTCATCGTTTTGTCATAATGATGAAGAATTGTACCATCCTCAAAAAAGGAATAATTATTTTCAAGATTTTGTCTTCGCAGAGACCAATAAGTCCAAATTAGTTCTTTCTCATTTCCCATAATATATTTTTGCCTACCACTCTCCCTGCTTCAGCATTATTGTTAATACTTCAGTTATGGACATAAAAAAGACGTGGGAGAAACTTTCCTTGCTCATCCCACTCATCTGGCCTTCGCATTGCCCTACCGTCGAGATAAGCAACTCAGCCAGCCCACGCCGTGCGGTTTATAAACGACCAACACCTATGGCAGTGCGCGAGATTTTTCACTTCGTTCAAAATGACAAATTTGTCCATAATGACAAAGCGAGGCCTCGCGGCCATAGGTTAGGGGTAATAAACGCCCGAAGTGGACGCCTCGTTGCGGTATCTTCTAACGGTATCAAAGTTGCGAAGTTCGATGAGTCGAAGATAACGTTCAGAAAACGTCCTTTTCCTGCTCCTCGGTGAGGCTCGGTGTGGGCGCGAGGTCCACGGTGAGCGGTGCGCTTTCAGAGCACGGAATCCAATATGTCTTGACCCACCCATCCCTAAGGCTGGTTGAATCGCAACAAAAGTAGTAAATAATTAGGAATTAGGAGTTAGAATTTACAATTTATTTATGATAATTGCCTTTGCCCTTTGCTTTTCCCCTACGGGCCAGCGACCTAAAGGTTCGGGCGGCGAACACGTTTCACGGGTAATTCATGGAAATATGTCTAAAAGAAAAATTGAGAACGAAGCATTCCAGTTGTTTTATTGTGAACACGAATTTCCGTAAATGATCCCATGAATGTCCATGAATAAACCAAAATACGATGAAATATTCATGGGAATTTGTGGGCTATTTATGGTAATTTATGTTCAAAAAAGATACGCATTCACGATAATCTTAGTTTAACACGAAGTTCGCTGGCCTTGGCTGTAAAGCCGAAGGGGCTGAAGTCAAGGGAAAACAATGACATAACTATATGACGTAATCCCTGCCCCAAAAATGACGAAGAACCAAGTCTTCCTTATTTTTTTTCTAAGGTGTCGGTAGTTGATTGTAATGTGCAGTGAATGAGTCGATTTTCGACCGACACCCGGTGTCGGTGGGGTGTCGGTGCTTTTTTTTACTGAGTAAACGATTTTTATTTTTGGCCTGGCAAGGAGCAGCGAAGTGTGGTTTAGGATTGAGGGTTAACAACTGCGTTGTTGAGCTTTGGCTGCGCTCGCCAAGAAATTGTAAACAGGTTTACATTTCGCTCGCTGGCACAAACCTTGAGAGCAATCCACCTTCGTCCCAATCCAAATCGCTCTTTATTTTCAAAAATTTTCAACAAAGCGAAAATTTAATTTGGATAGACCCAAACTGGAGTACTTAGCCGTAAGTACTGTAACATTAGTATGCAAGTACTGGACTTTAGCAATACTCGATTATTCCATTGTGTGGTGGAAAGTGGTAGGGACATACATGGGGGTTGCGTACAATAATCCAGGCAATGGTTTGCTACGACCTAACAGATTCTTAACCCTAGTGGCTTCGCCCCTTTAGTTCGGCGGCACTCGCTGTGAGATTGCAAGTTACTTGCATCTCGCTCGCTTGCACGAACTTTGCCAGGGCAAAAATGAAACTATTTTACTCACTCAGATATAGCCAATAGCATTAGAAATATCTGTGACCGACACCCGACAGATACCGGGTATCGGTCGCTATTATGCTAAGTATCACGCAGTTTCAACAAACTGCCGATACCTTGGGGAAAATAAGGGGAACTTTTTCTGTTAATTGTTGGGATAATCCGTGGGGATGTAGTATCTTTGAAAGATTTTGGTTTAGTGTGTAGTGTTTAGGGGCGGGCAGTCCGCCCGATGTTAATAGATAGAATAGAACAATTGACAATGAATATACCCTTTCGCCTGGTGACGGCGGCTGATGCCGACCTCTTGCGCTCCTTTACGATGGAGGGTAAGTGCATGAACTGTGACTTGAACGTGGCCAACATCTGCAGTTGGCAGTTCCTCTACCACACGGAGTGGGCCGTGGTGGATGGCTTCCTCGTGCTGCGCTTCGTGGAGAGCGGGCACGTGACCTATATGAAGCCCATCGGTAAGGGCGACCTTCGCCCTGTGCTGCAGCGGCTGATGGCCGATGCCCGATCTTTGGGCGACACGCTCAGGGTGGCCTGTGTGTGCCCCTGTGCGCAAGCCTTGATGGAGGAGTCGATGCCAGGGGCATTCACCTACACGGTGAACCGCGACAAGTCAGACTATCTTTACCTGCGCGACAAGTTGGTGACGCTCACGGGCAAGAAGCTGCAACCCAAGCGCAACCACATCAGCAAGTTCAAACGCCTGTACCCCGACAACGAATACCGACCCCTCACGCCCGACCTCGTGGACGACTGCATCCGCCTGGGCGAGGAGTGGTGCCTGACGAACGACTC
Organism: Bacteroidaceae bacterium; assembly: GCA_045661085.1. Lineage (GTDB taxonomy): Bacteria > Bacteroidota > Bacteroidia > Bacteroidales > Bacteroidaceae > UBA1189. The sequence goes on along the minus strand of JAZRFA010000132.1, from coordinate 575 downwards.
GGGCATGCTGCGTGCCATGCAGGCCGAGCAACGGATGATACGCTATGCGCTGAGCCACATGGACGAGCTACACATCGTGGGCGGCACGCTATGGGTGGAGGGACGGATGGTGGCCTTCACCTTCGGCTCGAGGATCAATGGCGAGGCTTTCGACGTGTGTGTAGAGAAGGCCGACACCTCGTACGAGGGAGCCTATGCAATGATAAACAATGAGTTTGTGTCGCGTCTGCCCGAAGACATCATCTACATCAACCGCGAGGAGGACCTCGGCCTCGAGGGGCTGCGCAAGGCGAAGATGTCGTACTACCCTGACCTCATCATGGACAAGATGGTGGCCACGCTCACCGTCCAGCCCCAGGAGACGGAGGAGGAGATGCGCGAGCGATTTGAGACACGACACCTGTGGGAGCGCTCATTTGCCGACCCGAAGACCTTCATCGACCTCTACTTCCGTGAGAAGTACCGCAAGGAACGCAACGAGGTGATCGTGCGCGATGGCCGCGTGGTGTCGGCTCTGCAGAAGTTGCCCTACCCACTGACCTACGGGGGAAGTCGGAAGGCCAAGCGGGCTTAGG
>JAZRFA010000131.1:0-10907 GCA_045661085.1 Bacteroidaceae bacterium | reverse complement strand
AGCTCAGTCTCCTGACCCTTCTCGAAACCTTCAAGACCTGCTTTTGTTTCCTCTTGGAACAAAACCTCATAAGACGGATTGTGCAAAACTTCTACTGCACCAGTGATTCCGTACTTGCTCAAATCAATGTTTGCCATTTTTATTAAATTAAAAAGTTATGGTTAATATTGTTTTTCTTTTCTCGCTTACGGTATGTCGGGAAAACGCTCCTTTCAAACCGTGTACAAATATAACAAGGATTTTCTTTAACAGAAAGCGGATTCCCTATTTTATTTCGCCAAATAAAAACAAAAATGTTTTATAACACCTTATTTGCCCTATTTACAAATAAAAGTGACAATTAGAGTTTGCATTTACGGTTCGTTGCCCCGTTTCCACCTTTACGCCTGCCGCGCACAATAAAATCCACTCCGGCATACCAAGTATCGCGAAAATATGAGTATCTTTGCACCTAACTATAACAAATAGCTCAGCAATTATGATCGAATACCTCAAAGGAGACCTTACGGAGCTCACCCCCACCACCGCCACGGTGGAGTGCCACGGTGTGGGCTACCTCGCCAATATCTCGCTCAACACCTACACGGCCATACAGAACCGCTCGCAGGTGAAGCTCTACATCCACGAAGCCATCCGCGAGGATGCCCACGTGCTCTACGGTTTTGTCGACAAACGCGAGCGTGAGCTCTTCCTCCTGCTCATCTCCGTGTCGGGCATCGGAGGCAATACGGCACGCACCATCCTCTCGGCCCTCAACCCCAATGAGCTGTGCGAAGTGATAGGTTCGGGCAACGACAAGTTGCTCAAGATGGTCAAAGGCATCGGTGGCAAGACCGCCCAGCGCATCATCGTGGAACTGAAGGACAAGATTGTATCCGTGGGTGGCGACACCACAGGAAGCCCCATGGGCAATGCCCTCTTCGCCGAGCCCAACAATGAGGTGCTCGATAGCGCCGTGGCCGCCCTCTCTATGCTGGGCTACACCGCTGCGGCCTCACAGAAGGTGGTGAAGGCCATCCTCAAAGAACAGCCCTCGGTGAGCGTCGAAGCCGCCATCAAGGAGGCACTGCGCCGACTATGATTGTATGGGTTTTCTCACAGAGTAAACGAATTTTATTTTTGCCTTTCCAAGGTGCCGATTCCCGATGGAATCGGCATTTTTTGCATCTTTCAGGTGAAAAAGTTCATATTTGGGGTGGCAGTGGCAGAGGCAAGAGAGGGCTGTAACCTCAAAGCCAATACATACGCAGGAAATATTTGTCAAACTTTTTCATAGGCTTGACAAAAAATTATCACTACAGTGAAAAAAAATTGTCAAAGGTGCGACAAACTTTTGTCAAGCCTGTGAAAATTGTTTGTCTGACAAGATTCGGGATTCTTCCCGTTTTTGCACCTAAATTGGGACCTACAATACAAGTATACTTGCATTGTCTTCGCCAAATCGATTTTTTGCAGTAACTTTGCAACAAGAATAAGAATAACACAGGATATATGATTGAACAGAAGTTAGTACAGAGTGTCGCTCAGGCGATACAGGCATTGTACGGACAGGCTGTAGAGCCTGCACAAGTGCAGTTGCAGAAGACGAAGAAAGAGTTTGAGGGCCACCTGACCCTCGTGGTGTTCCCCTTCTTGCGAACTTCGCGCAAAGGTCCTGAGCAGACCGCACAGGAGATTGGCGAATACTTGGCAGCAAACGAGCCTATGGTGCAGGCATTCAATGTCATCAAGGGATTCCTCAACCTCACCATCGCCGCATCGGCATGGGTGGAGTTGCTGACCGCTATCGATAGCGATGCCAAGTATGGCATTCAGACTTCCACGGAGCACTCTCCGCTGGTGATGATTGAGTACTCTTCGCCCAATACCAACAAACCCCTCCACCTCGGCCACGTGCGCAACAACCTCTTGGGTTATGCCCTTGCCAACGTAATGGAGGCCAATGGCAACCGCGTGGTGAAGACCAACATCGTCAACGACCGCGGTATCCACATCTGTAAGTCGATGCTCGCTTGGCAGAAGTATGGCGAGGGTGAGACTCCCGAGTCATCGGGCAAGAAGGGCGACCACCTCATCGGCGACTACTACGTAGCGTTCGACAAGCACTACAAGGCCGAAGTGGCCGAGATTATGGAGCGCGAGGGCTGCACCAAGGAGGAGGCAGAGGCCAAGTCACCCCTGATGGCCGAAGCCCGCGAGATGCTCGTGAAGTGGGAGGCTGGCGACCCCGAGGTACGTGGCCTGTGGCAGATGATGAACGAGTGGGTATATGCCGGCTTCGACGAGACCTACAAGATGATGGGTGTGGACTTCGACAAGATATACTACGAATCACAGACCTACCTCGAAGGTAAGGAGAAGGTGCTCGAAGGTCTCGACAAGGGCTTCTTCTTCCGCAAGGAGGATGGCTCCGTATGGGCCGACCTCACTGGTGAGGGCCTCGACCACAAGCTCCTGCTCCGTAGCGACGGCACATCGGTATACATGACTCAGGACATCGGTACCGCCAAGCTCCGCTTCCAAGACTACCCCATCAACAAGATGATCTATGTCGTGGGCAACGAGCAGAACTACCACTTCCAGGTGCTCTCTATCCTTCTCGACAAGCTCGGCTTCGACTGGGGTAAGGACCTCGTGCACTTCTCCTACGGTATGGTAGAGCTCCCCGAAGGCAAGATGAAGAGCCGCGAGGGTACCGTAGTGGATGCCGACGACCTTATGGCCGAGATGATTGCTACCGCTCGCGAGACCTCTAAGGAGCTGGGCAAGCTCGACGGACTCACCGCCGAGGAGGCCGAGGACATCGCTCGCATCGTGGGCCTTGGTGCGCTCAAGTACTTCATCCTCAAGGTCGATGCCCGCAAGAATATGACCTTCAACCCCAAGGAGTCTATCGACTTCAACGGCAACACAGGTCCCTTCATCCAGTACACCTATGCCCGCATCCAGTCTATCCTGCGTAAAGCAGCGGACTTGGAACTTTCAATTCTCAATTCTCAATTCTCAATTAATGAGAAGGAGATGGCATTGATCCAGAAGCTGGCCGAGTTCCCCGCCGTAGTGAAGGATGCCGGTTTCACCTACACCCCATCGGTGATTGCCAACTACGTGTACGACCTCGTGAAGGAGTTCAACCAGTTCTACCACGACTACAGCATCCTGCGCGAAGAGGACGAAGCCGTGAAGCGCTTCCGCCTCGTGCTCTCAGCCAATGTGGCCAAGATCATCCGCCTCGGTATGGGCTTGCTCGGTATCGAGGTACCTGAGAGAATGTAATTGAGTGAAAAGTGAAGAGGGAAGAGTGAAAAGTTGGGCTCCGCAATGCTTGCTACCTCTTCACTCTTCCCTCTTAATTCTTCCCTTTTTCATTTATGAAAAAAAAGTTCTACGTCGTTTGGAGTGGTCTCAACCCGGGTATATACCCCAGTTGGGACCCTTGCCAGGCGCAGATAAAGGGCGTCAAGGGCGCAATGTATAAGTCGTTCGACTCAAAGGAAGAGGCCGAGCGTGCGTATGCATCGCCTGCTTATTCATATATGAAAAAGAAGGCCGACACGCCTACTTTTACTCTCGACACTTTGCCTCCTGTTGTGGAGCGCTACGCCCTTGCCGTAGATGCCGCCTGCAGTGGCAACCCAGGTCCCATGGAGTACCGCGGTGTATACCTTGGCGACGGCAAGGAGATCTTCCACTTCGGCCCCGTGCATGGCACCAACAACATTGGTGAGTTTCTTGCCATCGTGCACGCCTTGGCCATGCTCGACAAGCAGGGGCTCAAGATGACCATCTATAGCGATAGCCGCACGGCTATCAGCTGGGTACGCAAGAAATGTTGCAAGACCCAGCTCGAGCGTACTGAAGAGACCGAACAACTCTTCCAACTCATCGAACGTGCCGAGTCGTGGCTCAAGGCCCACCGCGTTACCATCCCCATTATAAAGTGGGAAACTGAGCAGTGGGGAGAGGTGCCCGCCGACTTCGGCCGGAAGTAAGAGACTGGTTTTATAAACAATTACTAATCCGTTCTTTGTTATACAATATAACCTCCACCTATAAAACTACAGAAATGAACCTTATTGGACTACTCGTGGGACTTTCCACATTCCTTATCATAGGCCTCTTCCACCCATTGGTGATCAAGGCCGAGTATTATATCGGAGTCAAGAGCTGGGTGCTTTTTGCCGTGGCTGGCGTGGCATTTGCCATAGCCTCTCTACTGGTCAAGGATTTCGTGCTCTCCACCATCCTGGGCGTGGTGGCCTTCTCCTCATTCTGGAGCATCCTGGAGGTGTTTCAGCAGCGCGAACGTGTGCGCAAAGGATGGTTCCCCGAAGGACCTGGACACAAGAAGTAACCTCCTCTCCCACTCTACGACAACAATCCAGACATATTTTTAATCACCATAAACCTTAACGACAGATGAAAATCCGTACATTCCTCACCATCACTCTCCTATCGCTCTGCGGAGCCACAGCACTCCATGCGCAAGACAAGAAACTTGTAAAAGGTTTCTCGGGCGGTATGATGGTACATAGCGGCTACCAATATGGTGGCGACAATCCCTTTGGACTCGACATCAGCAGCCCCACCTTTGGTATCGGTGGCTGTGCCAAACTGAACTTCACCGACCACTTCCGTGCAGGCTTTGAAGGTTACTTCTCTACCGCCCCTATCAAGAAGGGAACAGCAACTTCTATGGTTGACCAAGATGGCACACCTATGCGTGCCGAGAGTGGCAGCCACAACAAACTCTTCTGGACGGGCCTGCTGGCCGACTGGTTCTGGCAGTGCGGTAAGTTTACCCCATACATCGGTACCACGCTCGGTGGAGGTATGGAGACATCGTTCTTCATGTTCGATGGCGACAAGCATGACTGGAAGCCCGAGGGCATGACCGTGCTTCACAAGCAGCCTTTCTTTGCCATTGACCCCTACATAGGTGTGGAATATGCCGTAGGAAAGGCCTTGCGACTGACCCTCAAAGCCGACTGGATGCTCGCTATCAACTCCGATGGACTAAATAAGCCCATGGGGCCTCGAGTATACTTCGGCTTTATCTTTGCGCATTAAAGAACGTTACCTCTGCCTATGACAGGGGGGGGGGTAGGCAAGTTATTCCTCCACCTCGTAGGGAAGGAAGTGGAATTCCTCTCGTGCCTTCTCTTGGGTGAAGCAGTAGAAGGTGAGTTCAGCCGTGGTGAATAGTTCACCATTGCACTGGATCATGGCCTCCATCAGTGCAAAGTTACGCTTCATTTCGCGGATATGGGCACGTATCTCCACCTTCGTGCCTTCTGTAGTCGGTATGGGGCGTTTGTACTTGATATTGAGGTTTGTAGTCATACCAGAGGTCTGCAGCTTGCGGGCGATGACCCACCCTGCTGTCTCGTCGATGAGCGTAGCCTGTATGCCCCCGTGCAGCGTATCGGTCCACCCTTGGAAGTGCTCCTTGGGTTCCCAATAGCACACCACCTCATCGCCATCCTCGTAAAACTCCATGTGCAATCCGTGCTCATTACGGGGAGCACAAGCAAAACAGTGGTAGCCCTCCTCACGACCCATTCCCTCGTAGGGGTTGATGATTCTCTTCATAGTTGGTTATGATGTTTATTCTATTACTTCTTGAATATACTATCTGCCTGTTGAATGAGTTCCACTGTGGTGTCCTCGAGGCGTATCTTCAGCCATTCGTTGAGGTGGGTGTGTTGCTCCTGTGTGAGAGCAGATGTGGTGTGTACGATTACCGACAGGCAGGGCTGTGCTTGGAGAGAGTCCACGCTCACCTTGGCTCCACGACCGATGACGACGCTCTTTACCATGGGGTAGATGCCCGTAATCTCGCGCGTAATCTGCGCATAGGGTAGGGCGGGGCGCCTAGTGGCGTCGAGCTCACGCCTCAAGTCGGCAACCTCCTGCTGAAGGCGGATGATCTCCTCATTGCGTTTTTCGACCTCGGTGTCCATCTTGTCGTAGATGCTCTTGACCATTTCGATGTCATTGCTGTTGTCCACAGTAGTGTACACACTGATGCGCACCTGTTCCGCCTTGATGCCGTAGTTTGAGGCTCTCTGGAGAAGGTCTTCCTTGGCGATGTCATTCAAAGGTTCTCCAGAGAAGAAGAGCTGTACTACTGAGCCGTCGCTATGATCTATCTTATAGTCATACAGGATGCTACCGCCCACCACCTTGCAGTTGTCGACAAATACTTTGGCATTACCCTCAAAGTTGTTCTGCTTGACGAAGATCACCGCCGACCATATGCTGGGCACGATGAAGAGGACGATAAGGATAGTGCTTATGCGGCGTGTCTTTTGTTGCTTAAGTTCATCAGCAAAGTCCACCTCGCGGAACTTGAGGTACTTGACGCTGATATAGGTGGCCAGCATGATGAAGATGCAATTGATGACAAACAGATAGGATGCCCCAATGAAATAGGATAAATTGCCGCTTGCCAATCCAAAGCCTGCAGTGCAAAGCGGAGGCATAAGAGCGGTAGCAATAGCCACACCGGCAAACACGGTGCCCTTCTCCTTGCGACACTGCTCAAGGATGCCCGCAAATCCACCAAAAAGAGCGATAGCAACGTCATAAATCGTTGGATTGGTACGGGCAAGCAACTCACTAGGATTACTCAAGTTGAGCGGAGTCAATAAGAAATAGAGCAATGAAGCTATAAGACTTATCGAAACCATAATGAGCAGATTCTTCACTGAGGCCTTGACCAGTTCAAAGTCATTAGTGCCCAATCCAAGTCCCACACCAAATATCGGCCCCATCAAGGGCGAGATAAGCATCGCACCGATAATTACAGGTATGGAATTGACATTGAGACCTATTGAGGCGATAACCATAGCAATGACTAAGATCCAAGCATTAGGCCCACGGAAATAGATATTACTACGGATAGATTTCTCTGCCAAGCTGGTATCAATATAGTCGTTCAGATTCAATGTCGACTTTACCAACGTGATAATGTCTTTAATTGGTCTCATACCTAATTGTTTTAGTGTGGTCTCATTAAGCTACTTACACTGACTCTGGCAAATTTAGATATTTCCCTTTTCTTTAGCAAATCCCTTAGAAGAAATCTTTATTCCGACTTTTTGATTACACCACTAAGAGCCAAGCCCAAAACCATAGGGAAAAACAATGACAAAGTGGCCTTAGAGACCTTCACAGGTGCGACAAATCTTGTCAAAAATCCTTATCTACTAGCAAGGGAAGAGCACGACGTCTCCACTATTTAGTGATGCTTTCACATCGATGATGCGCTGGTTGCGGCTACCGCGGAAGTGGAGTGAGAGGTCGCGCTCGGCCTCGATGTAGCACCCATCGACGATGACATCGCATAGCTCCACCAGTTGACGACGTATGGGGTGGGAGAGAAGTTCCTCGAAACGATAGCCCGTGTAGCACCATATCGTCTTGTAGGTATGGTGCTTTATAAGACTTGCTAAGACAATAAAACCCTCGGGATGGAGCATCGGGTCGCCACCCGTGAAAGTAACGTTCATGTCGGCCTCTACGATGCGATGGTAGAGCTCGTCTACGGGGATTGGCTCACCACCATTCTCATCCCACGACTGGGGGTTATGGCAACCGGGGCAACGATTTTCGCACCCCGCGCAATAGAGCGAGGTGCGAAGTCCGATGCCATCGACCGAGGTGCCGTACTTGATGCCCAGGATGCGAATGTTATTTGTGGACGACACGGTCATTGAGTTCGGCCAGTTTTGATTTGTTCCAGCGCTCGGTAGTACCCACCAGATAGCCTGTGATGCGCTGTAGTTTGTCGATATTGTCGCTACCACACTTGGGGCAGGTGTCGAGCGACTCCTGTGCATCCTCGTAGCCGCAGTTCATACAACGGTTACGGTTGTGGTTCACTGAACAGTAGCCGATGTTGTGCTTGTCCATCAGGTCTACGATATCCATGATTGCCTGCTGGTTGTGCGTGGCATCGCCATCAATCTCAATGTAGAAGATGTGTCCGCCACGTGTGAGGTCGTGATAGGGAGCCTCCACCTCGGCCTTGTGCTTGGGAGAGCAGGAATAGTACACGGGCACATGGTTTGAGTTGGTGTAGTAGATGCGGTCGGTAACACCGGGAATCTCTCCATACTTCTTGCGGTCGATGCGTGTAAACTTACCTGAGAGACCCTCGGCTGGTGTGGCCAGCACACTGAAATTGTGCTGATAGCGCTCTGAGAAGTCATTGGCACGGTCACGCATATAGGTCACGATACGCAGTCCCAAAGCCTGTGCCTCCTCGCTCTCGCCATGGTGCTTGCCAATGAGAGCCACAAGACACTCAGCCAGGCCGATGAAGCCGATACCCAAAGTGCCTTGATTGATGACACGCTCGATGGTATCGGTGGGCTTGAGCCCCTCACAGCCCGACCACAGTGACGACATCAGCAAGGGGAATTGCTTAGCCATAGCGGTCTTCTGGAAGTCGTAGCGACGGCATAGCTGCTGAGCGGTAATCTCGAGCAGTTCGTCGAGTTTCACGAAGAACTGCTCTATACGGCGAGCCTTGTCTTCGATATTCATACACTCAATGGCCAGGCGTACGATATTTATCGATGAAAACGAGAGATTTCCGCGTGCGACAGAGGTCTTCTCACCATAGCGATTCTCAAATACGCGAGTGCGGCATCCCATCGTGGCTACCTCATACAGGTAGCGTTTGGGGTCATCGGCACGCCATTTCTCGTGCTGGTTGAAGGTAGCATCAAGGTTCACGAAGTTGGGATAGAATCGACGTGCCGCCACCTTGCAGGCCAAAGCGTAGAGGTCGTAGTTACGATCTTCGGGGAGATAACTTACACCGCGCTTCTTCTTCCAGATCTGGATGGGGAAGATAGCCGTAGAGCCATTGCCCACACCCTCGTAGGTCGACTGTAGGAGTTCACGGATGACACAACGACCCTCGGCTGAGGTGTCTGTGCCATAGTTGATAGAAGAGAATACCACCTGATTACCTCCACGTGAGTGGATGGTGTTCATATTATGGATGAATGCCTCCATGGCTTGGTGTACGCGGTTCACCGTACGGTTGATGGCATGCTGACGCAAGCGTTCGTCACCCTGCAGGAAGTCAAGCTCGCGAGTGATATAGTCATCGATAGGAGCATCGTAGAGATGCGTCAAAGTCACGTTGGTCAGCTTCTCGATATTCTTCAGCTCTTCTATATAGCTCTTACGCACATAAGGTGCGAGGTAGAAGTCGAATGCGGGTATGGCCTGTCCGCCGTGCATCTGGTTTTGCACCGTTTCCATCGAGATACAAGCCATGATGGCGGCTGTTTCGATGCGCTTTGTGGGACGGCTCTCACCGTGTCCAGCAACGAAACCTTTCTCCAGGATTTTGTCCAGTGGATGCTGTATGCAGGTGAGCGACTTGGTGGGGTAGTAGTCCTTGTCGTGGATGTGCAGGTAGTTGTTCTTCTGCGCCCAGATGGTCTGTTCGGCGAGGAGGTAGTCATCCACGAAGGGTTTTGTGGTCTCTGAGGCAAACTTCATCATCATGCCGGCAGGAGTGTCGGCATTCATATTGGCATTCTCGCGCGTCACGTCATTGGACTTGGCCTCCACAATCTCGAGGAACATCTCGCGGGTCTTGGCCTTACGGGCTATGCTGCGCTTGTCGCGCTAGGCAATGTAACTCTTGGCCACCTCCTTGCGTGGCGACGCCATCAGTTGTACCTCCACCATATCCTGGATCTCCTCCACGGTGGACTGTTCCTTACCCTTTGCCTCGATGCGGTCGACAATTTTGTACACCAACACCTCGTCCTCACCCATCTCTGTGGTGAGCATTGCTTTACGTATGGCAGCAGCAATCTTCTCACGATTGAAGCCCACGATGCGTCCATCTCTCTTGATTACGGTTTGTATCATACCTCTATATCTATAGTTATTATTTCACCAGCCGTGCAGCATCGGGGGAGGGAATAGTGGCGACGATACAACCCTGACTCACATCATAAGAACCAAGCGCCTCTCCAATGCCCTATCTCCCGAAAGCATTGCATCATTGTAAGGATTAAGGCAGGTCTTCTGACTCGTCTCCTCCGTGCGGTCTTCCCACCTTGTAGCAGTGACCAATGTCAGATGGCACGGAGTTTTCTATTAAGACATACAGCTACGGGTATAGTCTCGGCCTTGCACCGAAGTTCCCTTTTCATCCGTCACGACAGCAATCGTAGGCGAACACCTTAGTCCGATGCAAATGTAGCAATATATATCGAATTACAAAAGAGTTTTTGACGAATAATTTTGCTATCCCCATCCCTTGCAATTCCACGCCTTTTCCTTACTTTCGCTGCAACAATACGTGACTGATAGAACATCGAAGACCTTCGCAGCCACTGGCAATGCGAGCAAGGCCTGTACCATACGTACAAAGATATAGGTATTGGTTCCGAAGAGCACACCGAAGGAAAGTAGGATAAAGAGGTATATCATCATAAAATGCTCCGTGCCATACGGAGCAGAAATAGGCAATTTATGCTCGTTGTACAAAGTAGCGGTAGATATTTGCCCTCTTTGTAACAAATATTTTTTACGAAATAACGATGCACTTACGTGTCGCATATCTAAAAGTTTTGCTACATTTGCAACACGTCTAATCTTACAAAATACGACAATGGAAGATACCAACGACCGCAAGTGGGAGATACTATCAACAGAATACCTCATACGTCGCCCTTGGCTCACGGCACGACGCGACCATGTGAAGCTGCCCACGGGAGTGGAGAACCCCGAGTTCTATGTCCTGGAATATCCCGACTGGGTGAACGTCATCGCCATCACCAAGGAGGGCGAGTTTGTGATGATACGCCAATACCGCCATGGCTTGGGTGAGACCCGCTACGAACTATGTGCCGGGGTGAGCGAGGAGG
>JAZRFA010000130.1:0-12923 GCA_045661085.1 Bacteroidaceae bacterium | reverse complement strand
GTCTTGTTTTGTTTTTGAGTCATAATTGTTTTATTAAGTATTTTAATTAATTTCCATTCGTTATGTCATCCTGAACGTAGTGAAGGATCCCTCACCCTGCATTGCGCGAGATTCTTCACTCTGTTCAGAATGACACCCTTCGCCAAACAATGCTATTTATCCAGAATAGCAAAACTGATTACTTCGCAGCCTCGCGTACGATGGTCTGCATCTGCTCGTACTGCTCTTCCATGCTGGTGAGGAGCTTGTACTGAGCACGTGTGCGAACGAGGTTGTGGCCATCGTAGCGTACCTTATAGTAGTTGTCACCGTCGATGTAGTCCATCAAGAAGCGGAGAACCTGCTCGTAGGTGATATAGATACCTGAGAATGCAAGCCAATCGATCTCGCTCTGAGTCATCGAAGCCTTACGCTCTGAAAGGTAGCCCTTGATGTAACCCTCAAACATGTTGATGTCCATCGATACACGGTTGAGGTCCTGATCGTCCTCTGCACCGGTATTGGTGTATGAACGGAGCGCATCGCCCACGTCGTTGAGTGAGGTGCTGCTCATGCAGGTGTCGAGGTCGATAACGCAAAGCACATCACCCTTCTCATCGAAAAGGATGTTGCTGAGCTTGGTATCGTTGTGAGTAACACGCATGGGGAGAACGCCCTCCTCGACCATTTTCCAGAAGTCGAGCATCTTCTCGCGGCGGCTCTCGATCCAAGAGATTTCCTCCTTGAGTTCGGCTACGCGGCCCACGGGATCCTTGGCGATCACCTCATCCCACTGCTGGAAACGCCAGCGGATGTTGTGGAAGCCCTTGATGGTCTCAACGAGCGGAGTAGTAAAGTCGGCCAACTGAGCCTGGAAGCGTCCGATACCCTGACCGCCCTTGAAAGCGAGCTCGGGAGTGTCGGCACGGTCGTAGGTCACTGAACCTTCGATAAACTCGCACACTGCCCAGTAGTTGCCATCGGCATCCTGCCAGTAGTACTTACCATCGGTAGTAGGAGTCTGAGTGAGTGCCTCACGACGAGGGTCACCGCCAGCAGCAGCAATCTTCTCCTTGAGGTGAGTGGTCACCTTCACGATGTTGTCCATCATACCGGGCACATCGGGGAAGATGGCGTGGTTCTTACGCTGGAGAATGTAGTTGGGAGTACTACCCTTGGTCTTCACAACAAATGTGTCGTTGATAAAACCTTCACCAAGGGGCTTGATGATCTCGATTTCGCCTTCGATTGCGAAGTGCGATGCAATGTTAAGCATTCTTTCGTCCATGTCGTTTTATTCTGTTTATGGTATTAGTCCATAATATTCCTTTCAACGGGCAAAAGTAAAATAAAGAAATGAAATGTACAATAAATTTAACATAAATGTAACAATCAAAAGAAATAGAATGTTGAGTTTGCAAAATAATAATTATTTTTGCATAAAATTGCAAACTCGGAAAGACAAAAACACATGATACAACTAATTGAGAGAATAGGTGTTGCATTGGGCGAAAGGCACACAAATCGCGCGGAACTGAACGCCATCATCCGAGCCGTCTGTTGCGACATTCTGGGCATCAGCACGACCGCCTATTACCTGAAGGAAGAGGTAACGCTAACCGACGAGCAAAAAGAAAGATTAAACGACACCATCAGCCGCCTGCAACAGGGCGAACCGCTGCAATATATCGAGGGGAAGGCACCATTCTGCGGTATGGATTTTCTCGTCACCCCAGCCACACTAATCCCTCGCCCGGAGACGGCCGAACTGGTGGATTGGATAGCACGGGACAACACATCACAAAATCCTCGCATACTGGATCTTGGGACGGGTAGCGGATGCATCGCCATCGCATTGAGCAAAAGGATTCCCGAGGCTGTTATAGAAGCCTGCGACATATCGCATGAGGCACTGAAAGTTGCCAAGGAGAATGGCGAGAGAAATGGAGCAAAGGTCTCGTTCTTTCATCACGACATGCTCGTCCATGACACTCCCCTGCCCCACTCCTATAATGTATTAGTGAGCAACCCTCCCTACATCAAGCAAAGCGAATCCATAGACATGGAGCGTCACGTCACCGAGTGGGAGCCCCACACGGCACTCTTCGTGCCCGACGACGATGCGTTGCGGTTCTATCGCGCCATCGCAGAGATTGGACAGACCGACACCTTAGTGCCTGGCGGGAGCATCTATGTAGAGATAAACCAGCAGTTGGGTAAGGAGACGGTGGAGCTCTTCAAGTCCTATGGATACAAAGAGGTGGAGCTACGCAAAGACATCTATGGAAACGACAGGATGATTAGTTGCAAGAAATAACATCTTACACAAATGAATTGTCTCACACAGATCTCACGAATCTCACAGAAGGCCGCATTGCCTTGCTCGCGGCTGTCGGCATGCCGAGTGCTTCCATCCGGAGGCGCATACGAGCGATAGCGATGTATGCTTCTGTGAGATTCGTGAGATCTGTGTGAGACCAGAATATAAATAATACAAGAAGACAAGAAATGAAGACGAAAGACCCATTATCGTACAAAATCATCGGTTGCGCCATGGAGGTATACAACACTTTAGGCCCGGGTTTATTAGAGTCGGCCTACGAGAAGGCGCTCATACACGAGCTACAGATAAAAGGGTTATCCGTAATCTCCCAAGTCCCCATAGATATGGATTACAAAGGAGTAAACTTAGGAGAGGGATTACGTTTGGACTTGCTCATCGAAGACTCATTGATAGTGGAACTTAAGTCCGTAGAAGAGCTAAAACCGATACACTATAAACAGTTGCTCACCTACCTTAAGTTAACAAATAAGCATATAGGACTACTTATCAATTTCAACGTTAACGATTTTCGAGACGGCATCAAGCGCGTCATTAATGGATATTAAGCCGCCTTTTCAGTATGACAGCAGACGAAATATTATACAAATTGGCTGCACGATGTTCTGTGAGCGAGCAGTGCTTGAGCGATGTGGAGGGTAAGTTGGCGAAGTATGACTTGCCGGAGGAAGAGAAGACGCGCATCCTACGCCACCTCGTGGAGGAGAAGTATGTGGATGATGGGCGCTATGCCGAGGCTTACGTGCGCGACAAATATCGCTTCAACAAATGGGGTCGTATGAAAATTGCGCAAGGACTACGCATAAAGGGCATCGACAAGGAGACCATCGCCACAGCAATGGAAGCCATTGATGAAGATGAATACCTGAACATCTTACGAGACCTTATAAAAGCCAAACGCAAGAGCACCAAGGGCAAGAGCGAGTATGAAATCAATGGGAAACTCGCGCGCTTTGCTATCGGGCGCGGGTTTGAATACGCAGCCATACGCCAATGTCTAGGTAGCGATATAGAGGAATATGAAATGGATTAGCGACCTTAAAGAACTACTCTTCCCCCGCTACTGCAAGGTATGTGGGCAGCGATTGATGCGGAGCGAGCAGCATCTGTGCTTGGGATGCCTGCTCGACTTGCCCCGTACGCACTATGAGCAGCAGCCCGAGAACCTCTTGATGCAGCACTTCATGGAATGGCCCGAGGTAGTACGCGCCACGGCCTACTTTCATTATTATAAAGAGGGAAAGTACAGCGGCCTCATCCATCACCTGAAATACTACGATCACCCCGAGGTGGGCACCTACCTTGGACGTCTGGCCGCCAATGAGCTGAAACAAAGCAGCTTCTTCGACGGCATAGACCTCATCATCCCCGTACCTCTCTCAAAGAAAAAGCAGCGCAAGCGAGGCTACAACCAATGCGACTACATTGCACGCGGTATCAGCGAAGCAACTGGAATAGCCGTGGAGACCCAATGTATCGAACGAACAATAGACACAGACACACAAACGAGAAAGGGAAGCGCTGAGCGGTGGAAAAACACCGAAGGAGTATTCCACGTAACCGAGTCCACCCTATTCAAGAACAAACATGTATTGGTAGTCGACGACGTCACGACTACTGGTTCAACCCTGCATGCCTGCATATCGGCCCTACTCACGGTACCAGGAGTACACATCAGTGTATTTGCATTAGCAAAAACAACCGAATAAAAAACATTTTCCTCCGCGGAGAAGAGAACTTCTCACCGCGGAGGGAAGATGTCATCTTCGCGGAGGGGAGATCACGTCTCCGCGAAGGGAAGAATTCTACTTTATAATCACCAATAACGCCCCGAAGCCATATTCACGGAACGAGGCATCCTGACTGACACACGAGCCATACTTGCTCTTCAGCTCCTTGAGCAGGGCGTTGCGGAGCACCCCTTCCCCCTTGCCGTGGATGAAGACGAGGCGTTGGTTCTTTTTGCTGCGATACTCGTCCATCGTCTTACGGAACACGTCGAGTTGGTAGTTGAGCATATCGCTGTTACTCATGCCATTGGTATTGTCGAGCAGTTCGTGGATATGGAGGTCCACCTCGATAGTATTGTCTGCCTTCTGCTTGCGGGCAGGCTGGGGAGTGCGGGCGGGACGGCTGTCTTCGCGCGTCTTCTTCAGCAGGGCCTCCTTCAGTTCGTCGGCCTCCACGAAGACCTGGCGCACAGGGCGGTCGTCGCGCACGATGTCGTACACGAGGGCCGGCTCCTCAAAGAAGGGGCTATCGGTATTGAAGGTGTGGAGCTTGTAGAACTTCACCGTGTCGATGCGCAGTTCAACATCCACGGCCGGCTTCTTCATGTAGTTCTTCTCCTGCTTGAAGGCAAAGAGCTGAATGTTGACGCGCTCCAGTTCGTTCAGCTGCTCACGGCCAAACTCCTCGATGAAGAGTTTTGTATTGGGCTCGATGACACCCTGCGAACGAAGCTTCATGCCACCTGCTGTGGGAGAGGCATAGAGATACGACACGTAGTAGTTACTATCGTTGACAATATAGGCCTCAAAGATAGTGGTGCTAATCTGCTTGATGTCGATAGGCACAAAAGCAAGAGCAACGTTGAGTTTCTCCCCTTCACGACGCTCCATGGGGCGGTAGGTTACCTGAGGTTCAAAGTCCTCCTCTGCATCCTTACAAAGGGTGGTCACTGCACTCTTAGTAGGCTTCTTCGGTTCCTCTTTCTTCGGAGCAACCGTTTTCTTCTCAAAATTATACTCGTTGGTATCAATCGCAACACACTCACGAATGAGCATGGGGATGCTGAAACCGTTCTCGTCTTCTACAAGGACAATGTCCTTGCCCTGAAAACCTTTCACAATACCGCCTCCCGTTTCAAAGAGGAAGCGCACCTTATCTCCTATATTCATAATCAAATCTTTAATTTCAAAAATTCACTCTCAAAGTTGGGTGTGAGCACACCCTTGCCCATTGCCTCGCGTATCTCATCGAGAGTCCAGAAGCGACCTCCATCGAGTTCGGCCGTGGGGCGGATGTCGCCATCATACGTGGTGCGGTAGACGTGTACCAACTCACGGTCGCGCTCCGACTCGAAGATGTAGCGAAGGAGAAACTCGGGAGTGAAGTCCTCGATGCCCAGTTCTTCGCGCACCTCGCGGAGCAGGGCCGAGGCGATGTCCTCGCCATAATCCACGTGCCCACCTACGGCCGTATCCCATTTGCCGGGCTGTATATCCTTCCACAGGGGACGCTGCTGCAGGTAAAGTCGTCCTTGCGAGTCGAAGACATGCAGGTGTACAACAGGATGCAACAGCTTGCTCCCATCATGACACTCGCCACGGGTGGCATGGCCTATCACATAGCCCTCTTCATCAACAAGAGGGAGTAGTTCTTGGTTGTTGTCTTGCATAGTTTATTGTTTTCTTCGAGCAGACAGCGTCTGCTCTTACTAAACCTTAGGGAATGAGTAGCGAACTGTCGCCATAACTCAAGAAACGGAAGTCGTGCCCGAGAGCATAATCATAGATCTTGCGCCAGTCGCCCTTCACGAAGGCCGAGACGAGCAATAGCAATGTGCTCTTGGGCTGATGGAAATTGGTCACGATACGCTTCACGATGTGGAACGTATAGCCTGGGGCAATCATAATCTGCGTATTGGTGTGCAGCGCAGGCAAGGCGTGGCGATCGAGATAGTCAAGTATCTGCTGCAGTGCTTCCAAGGTGGTGAGGCGATTATACTCCTCCTCGTAGGGCATCCACTGCGTCACACGGAGTTGCTCCTCCGTAGCATCGGGATTGCGGCTGATGAGCACACCTATATAATACAGACTCTCGAGCGTACGCACCGAGGTGGTACCCACGGCAATGGCTTCGCCACCGTGAGCGATGAGTTTTGCTATCGTCCCTCGCTCCACCACGATATACTCCGAGTGCATCTCGTGATCGCCAATCTCGGCACTCTTGACAGGCTTGAAGGTACCGGCACCAACATGGAGCGTCACCTCCTCGCGCTCTATCCCCTTGGCGTCGATAGCCTTCAGGACATCCTCCGTAAAGTGAAGTCCTGCGGTGGGTGCAGCGACAGAGCCTTTTATCTTGGAGTAAACGGTCTGGTAGGTCTGCATGTCGCTCTCCTCGGTCTTACGGTTCAGGTAGGGCGGAATGGGGAGTTCGCCCACCGCCTCAAGCACCTCGGCAAAGGTCACCGTAGCGTCATCCCAAGCAAAGGTGACACAATGCCCTGTGCCCACGGCTTCGCCACGTGTGGCAGAGAGCGTGAGTGTACGGCCATGCACTGAAATCTCCTTGGTGAGCGCCCCCTCCTTCCACTTCTTTAGATTGCCCACGAGGCAGAGCCAGCTGCACTGCTCGGTCTGCGCAAACATCTGCACATACTCATTGGGTACGAGCGGCTCAAGGCAGAAAACCTCGATGAGCGCACCTGTTTCCTTGCGGAAATGCAAGCGGGCCTGTATCACTCGTGTATTGTTGAACACCATGAGTGCTCCCGAAGGCAGATGCTCGGGGAGCGAGGCAAAGCGGTCTTCGCACACCTCTCCACTACGATAGAGGAGCAGTTTGGAACTGTCGCGCTGCGCCAAGGGGAACTTGGCAATGCGTTCATCGGGCAACGGGTAGTCAAACTCGTCAATAGCGATATGTCGTGTCTGTTCGTTCATGGTTGCAAAAGTACGCTTTTTTGCTGAATGAAGCGACATACGATAGGCGTTGAAGAAGAAAAATCGTGAGTTTTTTCTTTTTCTTGCAACTTTTTCGGAACTTTGCAACCTATGATTCCCATTCACTTTGCCCCACTGCAGGGCCACACCGATGACGTGTACCGACGCATCCACCACCAACTCATTGGTGGCATTGAGCGTTACTATACTCCTTTTGTCCGCGTAGAGGCAGGAGACATCCGCTCTAAAGATCGCAGGGACATTGATCCCAAGAACAATGAAGGCGTGCCCGTAGTTCCTCAAATCATATTCAAGAACTTGAAGGAGTTTCTCTACCTTGTCGATGAGGTAGAAGCCTTGGGCTACCACGCGATAGACCTCAACATGGGTTGCCCCTTCCCCCTGCAAGCCAAGCACGGGCGCGGCTCGGGTATACTTGCACACACCGACATCATAGAAGAGGTAGCCCAAGCTATCAAAGATCGTCCTCAGATAAACTTTTCCGTCAAGATGCGCCTCGGATGGGAGAATAGCGAAGAGTGGGAAGCCGTACTGAAGATTCTCAACGACACTCCCCTCACCCACATCACCTTGCATCCACGCACTGGAGTGCAGCAATATAAGGGTGATATTGACTACGACGCCTTCGACCGCTTCTACGAGGAGTGCCGCCATCCTCTTATATACAATGGAGATCTCACCACCCTCGAACAGCTGCACGAGATGGGAGAGCGTTATCCTCGTCTTGCCGGGCTCATGCTTGGCCGTGGTTTGCTGGCCCGCCCCTCACTAGCCCAAGAGTATATCGGAGGCCGAGAGTGGAGCCATGAAGAGCATATTCATTGCCTACGCTCCATACACGAGAAGCTAACCGAACAATACTCCAACATTGTCAAGGGAGAGGCCCAGCTGCACAGCAAGCTACGCACCTTCTGGGAATACACCGAGCCCCTTATCGGACGCAAGCCCTATAAGAAGATCATGAAGAGCGGGAATTTGCGCAATTACCTGAATGCCATTGAGGAACTAAGGTAAACGTAACATCAAGCAAGTCGGCCATCGGTACCCGCTGCCCAAGATCATTAGCCGCAAAGTAGGCTTTATAAACATTCATTCGTATCTTTGAGGCAAACCTCGAACATACGCTTCACTCGCTTTGAAAAATATTAAAGTAAACTTTATATTTCTCGCTCGTTTATTCGTATCTTTGTGGGATTTTACGGAGGAGGACTATCCGATGGATGCGATAAGAATGTTTTTTCAGGCCGGTAGGCGAGTATGGATACTACTTTTTATGCTGTGCATAATGGGGAGTAGCACATCGTCATATGCCATAACACGAATCTATGGTTCGGTAACTGATTCCGCCACCCGAGAGAAGCTTCCCTACGTATCCGTATATCTACGAAATACCACCGATGGTTGCCAGACGGACAAGGATGGACATTTCTCTTTTCTGAGCTCAGAGGAACGCGCTGTCCTCGTGGTATCCTCTGTGGGCTACAAGGAGAAACATATCCCAATCAATGCCAAAACACGCTACCCACTGCACATTAAACTGGCACCTACCGTCTACGAGCTGAGCGAAGTGGAAATCAAACCCGAGCGCGAGCGATACCGCCGAAAAGGGAACCCGGCAGTGGAACTGGCACAAAGCATAGTAAAGAGAAGAGACAGTCTGCGCCTCGATTGGCACGATTACTATAGCCGCGACCGTCACGAGCTGCTGACCATAGCGCTCAACAATTTTGACCAAAGCAAATACCAAGCGGAGTTATTGGAGAACATCGGATTGTTACAGAACTATTTGGACACGTCACTAGTATCAGGCAAGCCCATCCTCAATATCTCCTCGCGCGAACTCATAGGAAGCGACCATTATCGCAAATCACCCGAGAGCCACAAGAAATACGTCGTGGCACGCCGCCGAGCTGGAGTGGACGACTTCATCTCCGAACAAGAAATTGACGGCATATTCGAAGAGGTATTCAAAGATGTAGACATCTTCCAAAATGACATTAACCTTTTCCGCAACCGATTTGTCAGCCCCCTCTCAACCATCGGTCCCAACGTGTATAAATACTACATTATGGACACCCTGCTGGTGGAGGGAATTCCGTGCATAGACTTAGCCTTTACCCCATTCAATCCCGAATCGCACGGATTTACCGGACACATCTACCTCACAGCAGACAGCACCCACTTCATCAAGTGGATACAGATGGCCACACCGCACAACATAAACCTCAACTTTGTGCGAACACTGAGTGTTTCACAAACATTCACTCCTGCAGCAGACGGGACTCCTCTACTTAACAAAGAGATTTTAACAGCAGAGTTTGAAATAACTGAACAAATCAATGGTGTATACGTAAAGCGGGAAGTAAACTACAAAAACTACCAGTTGGATGTACCAACACGACCAGCCTTGTTCGAGCAACCCGAAACCGTCATCGAGGAAGAGGGAGCGCGCGAACGCAGCGAGGAATTCTGGGTAGCAAACCGCATAGGGCACGTAAGCGAGAAGGAGAGTTCCATAAGCACAATGGTAGCCCAGCTACGACAATACCCACTCTATTATTGGACCGAAAAGATTATCACTTACCTCTTCACAGGCTATGTCCCCAATAAGAAAGACAAACCCGAATTCTATTACGGACCGCTCAACACCAGTATCAGTCACAATACGTTGGAGGGGCTACGTCTCCGTGTGGGCGGTATGACTTCGGCTTATCTCAACCCCCATCTCATGGGACGCTTCTTTGTCGCCTATGGATTCGGTGACAAACGGCTCAAATATATGGGCGAGCTGGAATACTCCTTCAAAGAGAAGAAAGAGCATATCAATGAGTTTCCTATTCACTCATTACGCCTGCACTATGAGAATGACATTTTCCAGTATGGACAGACCTACCTTTACACAAACAAAGATAATATCTTCCTCAACCTCAAACGAATGGAAGATAATCAGATTGGTTACCTCCGTAAGGCAGAGTTCTCATACAATCGCGAGCATTATAACCATTTCTCCTACTCCTTGATACTACGAAACAGGGTGTATGAGAGTAGTCGGCTGATGCAATTCGAAACTCGCAAAGAGGGAGAATCCCTTTTCTTGACTGAATTGCCCCAGACTGAGTTGGAGCTTAGCCTGCGATATGCACCAGGCGAAAAGTTCGTACAAAAAAAATGGGATCGCAACTCCTTGCTTCCCGAACGCCCTGTCTTCACCCTATCCCATAGCGTGGCGATGAAAAACATATTGGGCAGCCAGTTCACCTGCCACCACACCGAGGCCAGTGCCCGCAAGCGATTCTGGCTCTCCTCATTCGGCTACATTGACGCTGTAGTCAAAGGAGGCCGCGTGTGGAACGATGTCCCCTACCCTCTACTCATCATCCCCAATGCCAACCTTTCATACACCCTACAAAAGGAGTCCTTTGCATTGATGAATCCGATGGAGTTTGTTGCAGACAATTACGCTTCATGGGAGACCATTTATTACATGAATGGCCTCATATTCAACCGGCTGCCTCTCATCAAACGACTCGGATGGCGCGAAGTCATCGACTTCAAGGGCTTCTACGGGAGCCTACGACCCAGCAATATGCCCAATGAGACCGACAGCCGTGGGTTATTTCTCTTTCCTCGGGAGAATCATCCGTTCACCAATGTCCCCTATATGGAGCTCTCGTTTGGTATAGAAAACATCTTCAAAGTGTTAGAGGTCGACTACGTACGCCGGCTCACCTATTGTGACCTCCCTGGCATCAGTAAACACGGTGTACGCATCAGAGTGCACGTGCAATTCTAAGAATCATTTAGATTCGGTTTGCTTTATTTACATGTTTTTGCTACCTTTGCGACTTAAAATACACAGACAACAAATAATAGTAAAAAATGCTTACGATTAAACTCATCACTGAACAGACCGAACGAGTAATCAAAGGCCTTGAAAAGACACATTTCGGGAATGCCGTAGAGACCATAAACCAAGTTATCGAACTTGACAAGAAGCGCCGTGCCGCACAGACAGCCCTTGACAAGAACCTTGCCGAGGCGAAGCAATTGGCTGCACGTATCGGCGCACTTATGAAGGAAGGGAAGCGCGAAGAGGCTGAAGCTGTAAAAGCTGAGGTGGCAGCACTGAAGACCACAAACACAGCCCTCGAAGAGGAAATGAAACAGGCTGCAGAGGAGACTCAGAACCTGCTCTACACAATCCCCAACATCCCCTATGATGAAGTGCCTGAGGGTGCTCACGCCGAGGACAACGTGGTGGAGAAGACTGGCAATGAGGTTCCCGACCTCGGTCCTAATCCCCTCCCCCACTGGGAACTGGCAAAGAAGTACAACCTCATCGACTTCGACTTGGGTGTAAAGATTAGCGGTGCAGGATTCCCCGTATATCGTGGTAAGGGTGCTCGCCTACAACGTGCCCTCATCAACTTCTTCCTCGACGAAGCCCGCAATGCCGGCTATGAGGAGATTATGCCTCCTACAGTAGTTAATCAGGCTTCAGGTTATGGCACTGGCCAGCTCCCCGACAAAGAGGGACAGATGTACCACTGCACGGCAGATGACCTCTACCTCATCCCTACAGCTGAGGTTCCTGTGACCAACATCTACCGCGATGTCATCCTCGATGAGAAGGAGTTGCCTATTAAGAACACCGCATACACTCAGTGTTTCCGTCGTGAGGCTGGTTCATATGGTAAAGAGGTGCGTGGTTTGAACCGCTTGCATGAGTTCTCAAAAATTGAAATCGTACGTATCGACACGCCCGAGCACTCTAAGGAGTCACACAAGGAGATGCTCGACCACGTAGAAAGCCTCGTTAAGAAGCTTGAGCTCCCCTACCGCATCCTGCGCCTCTGTGGTGGCGACATGAGTTTCACAGCTGCACTCTGCTTCGACTTCGAGGTATACTCAGCAGCTCAGGAGCGTTGGTTAGAGGTTTCTTCGGTATCGAACTTCGATGCCTACCAGGCTAACCGTCTGAAGTGCCGCTACCGCCGTGCCGAAGACAAGAAAACAGAATTGTGCCACACCTTGAACGGCTCTGCACTGGCCTTGCCCCGTATCTTGGCAGCCATCCTCGAGAACAACCAAACTCCCGAGGGTATTCGCATCCCCAAGGTGCTGGTTCCGTATTGCGGATTCGACTTGATTGATTAAAAGTACAAAAAACAGGAGTTAAGCATTAGGAACTAGGCTCCACGATGAGTACGGTCTCTAATCCTTAACTCCTTTCTACATGATACAAAAAGAAAGGATATGGGAAGACAATCAATCGTACACGAGATAATCACGCAAGAAGAGATCATTGAATCCATTGCCGACATGTGGACGCTGCTTACCGACAAGCAGCGCAACCTGCTGAAGCAGCACATGCAGATAGACTACTACAAGAAGCACCAGGTGATATACAGAGAGAATGCCACTCCCCGCCACCTCTTCTGTCTGCTCAAGGGCAAAGTCAAGATATACCGCGAAGGTGTAGGCGGAAGGACTCAAATCATCCGTGTCATCAAGCCCGTAGAGTATTTCGGCTACCGCGCCCATTTTGCTGGCGGATGCTTCGTGACGGCTGCCGCAGCCTTTGAGCCTTCGGTCATCTGCACCATCCCGATGGACCTCATCACCCAGCTGGTCGAGGAGAACAACAAGCTAGCCATGTTCTTCATCAAGCTGCTGGCCATAGACCTCGGCATTGCTGATGAGCGTACGGTGAACCTCACACAGAAGCATATCCGTGGACGATTGGCCGAGTCGCTGCTCTTCCTCAAAGAGACCTATGGACTGGACGAGGACGGCACCATCAGCATCTTCCTTTCGCGTGAAGACTTGGCCAACTTGTCCAACATGACCACATCGAACGCCATACGCACCCTATCGCTCTTCGCATCAGAGAAGCTGATAGCCATCGACGG
>JAZRFA010000129.1:0-9887 GCA_045661085.1 Bacteroidaceae bacterium | reverse complement strand
TCTTTGTCTGCGTTCCAATGCCTTTCCAAATTAGGACTGCCGGTCAAAAGATGCTTGACCGATTTGTAATATCTCTCTTTTCCCTCACTTATTCTTAGGACCAGGGAACCGTCCTTAACAATGAATTTTAGTTTCACCATAACTCTTTTCTTGTTTCGTATTTAAGAATAGAAAGATGATGAACCAATGGTTTCCGTAATACTGAAATTTTTCAATGTACACCACAATGTACACTGACCTGGTCGTTCCCTTTTTTCGACTTTTTGACTTTAACAGAATTACATAGATTCCAATATGTTGTGTAAATCATTGTATATCAATAGCGTAAACCTGTCAAAATATCAAATTAAGTATAACAAAAAAGGGAAGCTGATTTTCTCAACTTCCCTTTCAAGTGGTGCCACCAGGAATCGAACCGGGGACACAAGGATTTTCAGTCCTTTGCTCTACCAACTGAGCTATGGCACCTCCTTGATTTCGGGTGCAAAGGTAGGGTTAATTTTTGAATCTGCAAAGGAAAAGGCAAAAAAAATGCGTATTTAGTGACAAATTATGCAGAAAACGTTAAAATGGCCTGCCGGAGCAGACCATTTTAACGTTTCTATAGGTGGTGAAGCGGTTACTTGACCCATACCTTATGGCCATCGGAAGTGATGTAGATGCCCTTTGTGGGATGTGCTACCTCACGACCGTGCAGGTCATAGAAGGTAACAGCCTTGGAGGTCTTTACCGATTCGATGCCAGTGGGGGTGTTGATGTGGAACGGCAGGGTTGACGCTTCACTGTCACTGGTATAGTAAGCAATGTTGGCCGAGACACTTCCAGTGCTGCTCGAACGCTTCTTGAAGGCAGAGACACTGTTGGGCATATAGATATTGCTGCCGCTAACACTCTGTGCCTTCAGCGTACCCTTCAGAAGGTTGGTGTACTCGGAACTGCCGTCTCCATGGGCGACTGCCAGCTTGTAGCTGCCCTTCTCGCCAATGAGTATCGCGGGGCTATTGGCTGGTATACGGTTGTCGGCATAGGGGTAGAGAACCATGCACTCCGTACCCTCGATGACCTCTGTGCCCGATACATAATAGCCTGTAAGACTCTCGGGAAGGGTGACGCTGAAGGGCAGGTTGACGGTGGTGTAGGCATTACTTCCGATGGTAACGCCATACTCCTCGGCAGGTTCGATGTACCAGAGCGATGCGTCTGCATCGGCTGTCCAGGGCACAAGACGTACGTTGTCGCCAGCGAGGTGGAGGCCTACGTTGCCACCGGTCTTGTTGGTGCACACGATAGAGCTCTTGCCGCTATTGCGGGTGGTCACGGTCCAGATACCTGCAGCAGCTTTATCTTGGGTCACAATGGGCTGGGTCTCATTTGCACCGAGCGGGCCGAGGTAGTACTCGTAGTTGCCGTTGTAGAGATAATACTTGCCCTCATCGGCTGTGGGCGCAAATGAGAAGTACTGGTCGGCATTGGCTGTGCTTGAGGCCGAAGCTCTGACACGCTCGGCCTCGGGCTGCAGGTAGAGCGATGCGTTAGAGCGCTCGGTGTTGCGGATGCGATACCATGCGCCAGGAACCAATTCGATGGCAGGGGCATTGATGATGGCATCATTGATGGCCTCGTAAGCCTCTTGTGAGGGCGATGCGGTGTATGCCGTGAGCGCTGCATTAATCTGCTCCTCGGCCTCGGGGTAGAGGCATCCTACGTAGTTACCTGCGCTCAACTCCACAGTAGAAAGCTTGGCGTCGATGCCCTCGGTGATGAAGGCGCGGCCGTCGAGTTCGGGATAGTAGGTGTAGGCGCTATCGGTAATCTGCTCCAGTGAGTAGTTCTTGTATACGATGGTGTATCCGCCTCCATTGGTGCCGTAGGTGTCCTCTTCGTAGAGGAAAGCCAAGGTATTGTCGGCCTGCCAGCAGAGGGTTGAGTAGGCCGAACTGAGGTAGCTGGCTTGATGACGGCCATCCCAGTTCTCGGAGAGGGCGGCGGGGGTGACAAAGTCGGCCAGGCTCTCCAACTCCTTATAATATAGACCGACGTTGGCGCGACCCGAGCCGAAGGGTACAGATTGTAACTGAATGTATACAGGCTTGCCATCAGAGATACGCTTGGCAGGGAGATTGATAATCTCTCCGTTGGTAGAGTTGCTGATGGCGGTGGTGCCATTATTAGAGTTGCCAGAGAAGCTGTGGGTACCCCAACGGCCTTCGGCTTTCTTGCTGTCGGTGTAGGAGAAGATGTTGTAGTAGCGTCCGCCGGTGACACGTGAGCTGATGAGTACAGAGCCGTCGGGGAGCTCATCGGCCTTGGGCTCATCGGCACCGCTAGGGATGGGAGCCACATTGGGGTCGCCAAGGATGGTCCATGTCTCTCCGAAGTCGTCAGAGTAGAGGACGAAGTTTATGTGAGTGCCATTGACATCCTTGACCAGGACGGCGCAGTAGATGCGGTAATAGTCACCCACTTTGATGTACTTACTCTGTGAAATCTTACCAGAACCCACGAACATAGCTCGTACGGGTCCGTAGGGAGTGTTATCGAGCTGTGAGTAGATGCTCTCTGAGCGGTCTACGGGTGCGCTCCAGGTCTTACCATAGTCCTCACTGTAGAAGTGGGCGATACCCTGGTGATTGTTGCGTTGTCCGTTGGGGAAAGACACATTACCCGAGCAGCTGAGCACAAGCACACGGCTGCTCTCGCGGTCGGCCACGATACAGGGGTCGCCGAAGCCTACATACATCTGACCGGGGGTGTTGACACCTGCAGCGCCTTGACCGTTGATGATGGGGAAGATGTCTCCCCAAGTCTTTCCGTTATCCTTGCTGATGCGGGCATGGAGGTCGATGCGGCCGTTGGTGGCCATACCGATATCGGCACGGCTGTGACGATAGTCGGCTACGGCAATAATATCACCGTTCGAAGCTGTTGCAATGGCAGGAATACGGTAAGGGATAGCTGCACTGGTCGGTGTGGGGAATACCTCGAACTGGGGCTCGGGGATGATAGTGCTGCGTTTGAGGCTTACCTTGAAGTTCGAGAAGGTAATGCCCTTGTTCGACCCACTCTGCGTGAAGGTGGCCACACGCTCCTCCAATCCACTGACATCAATGTGCTGCTTTGTAGCCGAAGAGGTGTAGCTCTTGCCGTTGACATTGAGTGTGAGCGAATAGCTGCCGTCGTTATTGGTGTTTACAAAGTCGAAACTATATCCTTCAATAATGAGTCCCTCGGGGGCTGTGAGTGTATAGGTTGACGAACCTGCCGTACCAGAATAGCCGGCAATGTAGTCGCCCGAAGCAGCCATGTTGTTGGCTCCCGTACTGAGGCTGAATCCTTCAATTACCGAACTTTCCCATCTGGAGTGCCAGGTTTTGTTGCTGTTGCTAGCGGTGAAGGAACCGTTGGAAACCAAGACCTCCAGAGAGCCTTCGGCAAGGGCAATCTGTAGGGTTGATCCAGCATCTGCCCCCTCAGCCCAGAAGGCGAGCTTGCCAATGCCGCCAAAGTTGTTGACTTTATAAGAAGTGCCATGAAGCTGCATATAATATCCTTCAACATTGGCTATCTTATCGGAACTGATAAAATCCCATGCACAGATATAGCCAGAGGGGAGTTCCGAGAGGCTACAAAGAATGGGATAGGTGCCTCCTCCCGTACCTCCATAACCCGAGATTGCTTTCATCTCAGCAGATGAGCCCAATACTTTTCCTGCACCAGCTTGCTTGTTATAGATGGTATAGCCATCAGTGTCGTTTCCAGTGAAACACCAAAGGTCCTTGTCTTCGTATTGCGTAGTAGCACGACCTACACTGATAAACTCCGCGTTCTCATTGTCGGCCAGAACGGCTCCGCCCTCGCCCAAGCGCATCGTGTACCATTGCGTACCTTCGGCAAATTGGCCATTAGTTACTGTTGTTGTTACAAAAGGTGCTGCCCATAGAGTTGCAGATGCAAAGAGAGTGAGCAGGGTGATGAGTAATTTTCTCTTTTTCATAATTCAATGTGGTTTAACTTAGCTATGGAATTAGAATTATTTATCAGTCAATGCTTGCCAGCCTTGCGCCTTCAGCTCCATCTCACCACCATCGCGGGTGATGAGCATACAGCCGAGTTCGGGCTTGGTGATGTGGCCGATGAGGCGTATACCCTCCATTTTGCTCACCTTTTCGTGGTCGGTGAGAGGCACGGTGAACAGGAGTTCATAGTCTTCACCGCCATTGAGGGCACAGGTGGTGACATTCATATTGAGTTCTTCGGCCATCACGGCTGTTTGGTAGTCGAGTGGGATGTGCTCCTCGTAGACGCGGCAGCCGGTACCGCTCTGCTTGCAGATGTGCATAAGTTCCGAAGAGAGACCGTCGGAGATGTCCATCATGGCGGTGGGTTGGATGCCAGCTTCGGCCAGGGCAGCAATGATGTCGCGGCGTGCCTCGGGCTTGAGCTGGCGTTCGAGGAGGTACTCCTTGCCAGCGAAGTCGGGCTGCACGCTACTGTCGCCCATGAACACGCTCTTCTCACGCTCAAGCAGCTGGAGACCCATATAGGCTGCGCCGAGGTTGCCTGATACGCAGATGAGGTCGGTCTCCTTGGCGCCATTGCGGTATACCACCTTGTCCTTGGGCGCATCGCCGATGGCGGTGATGCTGATGGCCAGGCCGGTGAGCGAAGAGGTAGTGTCGCCACCTACGATATCTACGTGGTGTACCTCGCAGGCAAGTCGCATACCGGAATATAGCTCCTCCATATCTTCTACGCTGAAGCGCTTGCTGATGGCCAGCGACACGGTGATTTGTCGGGGGGTACCGTTCATGGCATAGATGTCCGAGAGGTTTACGGTCACCGCCTTGTAGCCCAAATGTCTCAAAGGTACATAGGTGAGGTCAAAATGCACACCTTCCATCAAGAGGTCGGTGGTCACGAGCACCTGCTTTTCGGGATACTCGAGTACGGCGCAATCGTCGCCCACGCCATATTTGGATGAGGCATTCTGCAATTCGATATTTTCGGTGAGGTGCTTGATGAGGCCAAACTCGCCGAGAGTGGATATAGGGGTTCTTTTCTCTGTATTCATTTGCACTTTATATATAGAAATTATTACAAGCCTATTTAGTTTGCACGATTGATAAGTTCGCGCATGATCTCCGTCATAAGAGGTTGGGCTTTATCGGCCGCAGCTTGCACCTCTTCGTGGGTTACTTCCACAATCTTGCCTTCTACGCCGAGGTCGGTGATGACCGACATGCCGAACACGCGGATGCCGCAGTGCTTGGCTACGATTACCTCGGGAACGGTACTCATGCCTACTGCATCGCCACCAATAACACGGAAGTATTTGTATTCGGCGGGAGTCTCAAAGGTGGGGCCACTGACACCGACATACACACCCTCGACTACGCGGATGCCCTTCTCGGCGGCCACCTCCTTGGCTTGGGCAATGAGCTGACAACTGTAGGGTTCACTCATATCCGGAAAGCGGGGGCCATAGTCGATGTTCTTACCGCGGAGCGGATGCTCGGGGAAGGTATTGATGTGGTCGGTGATAATCATGAGGTCGCCAATCTCAAAGTCGGGGCTCATACCACCTGCTGCGTTCGAGACGAAGAGGGTCTTGATACCCAACTCACGCATCACTCGCACAGGGAAGGTCACCTCTTTCATCGAATAGCCCTCATAATAGTGGAAACGGCCCTGCATGGCCATGATATCCTTATCGCCCAATTTGCCGAAGATGAGCTTGCCGCTGTGCCCCTCCACGGTTGAGAGAGGGAAGTTAGGGATCTCCTCGTATTTGAGCTCGTATTTGTCAGTTATTTCATTAACAAGACTTCCCAAGCCTGTGCCGAGAATGATGGCAGTCTCGGGGGCTGTGTGCATGCGCTCTCTAATGAACGCTGCGGTTTCTTGAATTTTTGCTAACATAATCGGTAATGTAATTATTGAATGACTCTTGTTGTTCTTGCAAGAACTCCACCTCAATGGGGAGGACATACAAGTTCTTTGTAACGGTCTCGTCGATAGAATATGTGCTCAATCGAGCCGCATCCTTTTCTGTCGTGATAATCAGTTTGTCCGCGACATCGATGGAGGCATACACTTTACTGATTTCGTCTAACTCTTCTTGACTGAAATCGTGGTGGTCGCCATACTCCATATGGGTGATATGGCTAGTATATTCACGCACCTTTTCTACCAAGGGAGTTGCAGAAGCAATACCCGTAACCAACAGGGCATGGGTTGTCGAGGTTAACGCCGACAAAGGTTTTCGTCTATTGGGATCGTCAAAGGCTCTCATGTCACCATAGCTAAAGGTCGTAAAGAAAAGACGCTGATAGGGCCGCAGGTCCAAGTTCTTTGTCACGACGCGGAAGTCGATGGGCTTGATGTCTCCGGGGCATTTGGTAACAATGACAACATGGGCACGATGGAGACTCGAGAGGGGCTCACGCAGCATCCCCACAGGCATCAACGCATCTTCATATATGGGGCGGTTGTAGTCCATCAGGACGATGTTGAGCCCAGGCTTGACATAACGATGTTGGAAGGCATCGTCGAGCAGGATAACCTCGACATCCTTGGAGACCTCACTCTCGCATAACCGGTGTATGCCTTGACGACGATCGGAATCGACAGCAACATGGATGCCTGGGAATTTTGCCATTATCTGATAGGGCTCGTCTCCAATCTGTTCGGCGGAACTGTCTGGTGTAGCCAGTTGATATCCTTTGCTTTTGCGCTTGTAGCCGCGGCTCAGCAGGGCTACCCTGTGATTGCCCTTGAGCAACTTTATGAGGTATTCGGTGTGTGGGGTTTTCCCTGTTCCTCCTACGGTAAGATTGCCTACAGAGATAATGGGTATTTCAAACTCTTCGGAAGGAAGGATTTTCCAGTCGAAGAACTTGTTGCGCACCCCAACGACAGCTTGGTATATAAAGCTGATGGGGGCCAACGCCCAATGCCTCTTGAGGGGACTCCTGCTCATAATGTTAGTTTGCCAGGTGAATGGTATAGGGCAGACGGGCCTGTAGAGCACTCATATTCTCGAGGTTGTAGATAAGATTGAGCTCCTCCTTGAACTGACCGACAACTTTGCCGATGCGGGCCTCGATATAACCCTCTCGAGTCTGGTCTAGCAGCATAGCAAAGGGATCTTGCTCTTCAGGATAGCTAATGAGTGTGTAGCTCTCTATGCCAGCCTTCTCGGCTGCAATTTCCTTGGCTAGCTCAATGTCGCCCAGTAGGTCTATCAGGCCAAGGTCTAAGGCCATCTCACCGGTCCACACACGTCCTTGGGCCACTGCCTCAATGTCGGCGGTGCTCATCTGACGGCCATCGGCGCAGCGTTGGATGAAGGTGGCATACCCTTGGTTGATGTAGCGCTGCATAATGGCACGTTCGTCAGAGTTGAAGGGACGTGCCATACTGCCGAAATCGGCAAGCTTGTTGGTCTTGACGGTCTCGACGTTCAATTTCAGCTTGTCGTTGATGAGTTTGTGGGGGTTGGGGAACATTCCAAAGATACCGATAGAACCGGTCAGAGTGGAGGGTTGGGCTATGATGGTGTCGGCGGCACATGAGATGTAGTAGCCTCCAGAAGCGGCATAGTCGCCCATAGATACGATGACGGGCTTCTTCTCCTTCAACTTCACCACTTCATTCCAAATCTGCTCAGAGGCAAAGGCACTGCCACCTGGAGAGTTTACGCGCAGAATGACGGCTTTGACCGTCTCGTCATCGCGCAGCTTGCGGAGATCTGTAGCCACTTTCTCGCCCACAATCTCTGGAGTGGTGCCCATACCCGTAGATGGTGCGTCTACAATTTGTCCTTCGGCATAGTACATCGCAATGATGTTCCCGCTCTTGTCGAGGGGTACATTCTTTTGGATGTTCTTGACATCGTCTAAGGTGAGTACCGCGAGACGCTCGTCTTCCTCGGTGTCCATCAGTTGCTTCAGGTAGGCCTTGGTGCCATCCAGATACAGCAAGGTATCGATCAGACCGGACTTGAGGATTGCTTCAGCGCCGGAGAAGGCAATGTATTCGTCGGCGTATTGGTTGAGCTGCTCGGAGGTAAGGTTGCGTGACAGCGACACTCCCTCCACCATCGTGTTCCAAATAGAGGAGGTGTAAGCGGTAATCTGCTCACGATTTTCATCGCTCATCTCCATAGAAGTGTAAGGCTCAACGGCCGATTTGTAGGTGCCTACTTTGAAAACCTCCATTTCGACACCCAGTTGGGCGAGCAGGTCCTTGAGGTAGATGGTCTGTGATGCCATACCATGCCAGTCCACCATGCCCTGTGGGTTGAGAATGACCTTGTCGGCTACACTACAAATGTAGTAATCGGCTTGCGTGTAGTTGTCACCGTAGGCTACGACAAATTTCCCAGTCTGTTTGAAACGTACTAATGCGTTGCGGATCTCCTCTATGCTCGCTGGGCTGGCGACAATGCCGCCCGCTTCGAGATAAATGCCCTTGATGAAGTCGTTGTTGGCTGCCTTCTCGATGCTTGACAAAACGTCATTGAGGCCTAGAACGGTCTGCTCTTCGGAAACTAGCGAGGCAAAGGGGTTGTCAACCATGCGCTCGGTGACTTCGCCTTTGATCTCCAGCTTGAACAGGCTGTTCTCGCTAACCGTGGTTGTTGTACTTGATGAGGCGGCGATACCAACGATAGAAACAATGCCGATGATGGCAACGATGATGGAACAGGCCAGTACTCCGACGATGGTGGCTAGGGTGTACTTCAGAAAGTCTTTCATAATTTTAGCTTAAAACATATGTTGTCGTTAATATTGTTGCAAAGTTATGTTTTTGTCTTGACATCTCCTACTCTGGTAATGATAATTTTGTGGCAATTGGCACTCAAATGCTTGTTCTTGGAAAGCTGAAAACTTAAAAATGTATTTTTTTTGAAGAATAATCACGTTTTTTATGGTTTCAAAGAAAAAAAACAATACTTTTGTAGCTGAATTTGGTGTGGATTACAGAATTATTTCGTAATTTGCACACGTTTTTACAAGAGTGTCACATGACGATGCCTTTGGAAAGGTGCTCGAGTGGTTGAAGAGGCACGCCTGGAAAGCGTGTATACGCCAAAAGCGTATCAGGGGTTCGAATCCCCTTCTTTCCGCGAGATAAGAAACTGAAAATAATTTAAATAATAGTATTAACTAAAAAGTAAAAAACACAATGAAAAAGATTTTTGCAGTAGTTGCAATGTTTGGAATCCTTTCGTTTGGATTGTCACAGACAGTAGTTGCTCAAGATGCAGCAGTTGCACAGACAGAGACAGTAGACACAGCAGCAGTAGATTCTGCAGCAGTAGATTCAGCAGCAGTAGAAGAGCCCGTTGCGGCTCCCGTTGAGGAGGAGACCGTAGGTATGCACAAGGCTCTTAAGACAAAGTTCATCGAGGGTGACGCTAGCTTCATGTCATTGGTTGCTATCGCATTGGTACTCGGTTTGGCATTCTGTATCGAGCGTATCATCTACTTGAGCCTTGCTGAGGTGAACACCAAGAAGCTCATGGGCGATATCGAGGCTGCTTTGGCTAAGGGTGATGTAGAAGGTGCTAAGGAGCTCTGCCGCAATACACGTGGTCCCGTTGCTTCTATCTGCTACCAGGGTCTCTTGCGTATCGACGAGGGTATCGATGTTGTTGAGCGTTCTGTAGTTTCTTACGGTGGCGTTCAGTCAGCCGCTCTCGAGAAGAACTGCTCATGGGTTACTCTCTTCATCGCGATGGCTCCCTCACTCGGATTCTTGGGTACTGTGATCGGTATGGTTATGGCGTTCGACGACATCCAGAAGGCTGGTGATATTAGCCCCACTGTTGTTGCCGGCGGTATGAAGGTGGCTTTGATTACCACTATCTTCGGTATTATCGT
>JAZRFA010000128.1:0-3875 GCA_045661085.1 Bacteroidaceae bacterium | reverse complement strand
AGTAACAGTGAACAAGAGCGGTGATGTCAACTACGACATCTACCAAACCACACCTTACAAAGACTTACAAGTAGCGCTACGTGGCTACTGGCAGGAGAAGAATGTGAACACCCTACTCCATGCCATAAACGAACTGCAACGCATCGGATACGACATCAGCGAGAAGGCTATTCGCGAAGGATTTGCCCATGTGTGCCAGCTCACTGGACTTATGGGACGTTGGCAGAAACTCAACGATTCGCCTCGCCTCATCTGCGACACCGGACACAACATCGGAGGATTCCAATACATCGCACCACAGCTATTGGCACAGCCCTGCAAACAACTACGCATCGTCTTCGGCATGGTCAACGATAAAGACATTAACGCCGTACTCACCCTACTGCCCAAGCACGCCACCTACTATTTCACCCAGGCCAGCGTAGCCCGTGCCCTCCCCAGCCAAGAGTTGCAAGCCTTGGCCGCAAAGCACGAACTACACGGCAGCACCTACTCCACCGTAGCCGAAGCCACACGAGCAGCCCTTACCGAAGCCGACAAGGAGGACTTCATCTACGTGGGTGGCAGCAGCTTCATCGTAGCCGACTTACTTGCCGATTGGGAAAAAATCAGTTAAAACATACGACTTTTGCTATCTTGAGGCAACACTTTTGCCCGTTTCGCTTTGAAATCTGAAAGATAATGCTTTAATTTGCGTGTTAAAACCAAATTAAAAGCATATATCATGGCAAACGTATGTAATCCTAACAATGTATCTGGCTTGAAGCAAGCCGATTTTCAGAAAGATATCAATGGTAAGAAGACCGACCTCTTCATCCTTACCAACAAGTTGGGCAACGAGGTAGCCTTCACCAACTATGGTGGCGCACTGCTCACCATCATGATGCCCGACCGCAATGGCAAGCTCGCCAACGTGGTGCAGGGTCACGACTCTATCGACAAAGTAGTGGCTTCGCCCGAGCCTTTCCTCAGCACACTCATCGGTCGCTACGGTAACCGCATCAAACATGGTAAGTTCACCCTCGACGGTCAAGAGTACACATTGGCAGTAAACAATGGTCCTAACCACCTCCATGGTGGTCCTACCGGCTATCATGCCCGTGTATGGGATGCAGAGGTACTTGCTCCCAATAGCGTGAAGCTCCACTACATCTCGCCCGATGGTGAGGAGGGCTTCCCCGGCACACTTGACATCACCGTAGTATACACCTTGACCGATGACAACGAATTTGTAATCGACTACAAGGCTACTACCGACAAGAAGACTATCGTGAACCTCACCCACCATGCCTTCTTCAGCCCCTCAGGTATCGAGAAGGACACTGCTTCGGTGGAGAACAATATCCTCACCCTCAATGCCGACCACTACTGCCCCGTAGACGAGACATCTATCCCCTACGGCCGTATCGACCACGTGGAGGGCACTCCCATGGACTTCCGTGAGCCACACGTTGTAGGTGAGCGTATCGATGCTGACCATGAGCAGACCAAGTTTGGCGTAGGCTACGACCACTGCTGGGTGCTCAACAAGCGCGAGCCGGGCGAACTGAGCTTTGCCGCCAAGTGCGTGGAACCTAACAGCGGCCGCGTCATCGAGTGCTACACCACTGAACCGGGCGTACAGGTTTACACCTCCAACTGGCACAGCGGCTTCGAGGGTGCTCACGGTGCTACTTTCCCCAAGCGTAGCGCTATCTGCTTCGAGGCACAGCACTTCCCCGATAGCCCCAACAAGGCTCACTTCCCCTCTGTAGTGCTCAACCCCGGTGAGGTATACACACAGACTACCGTGTATAAGTTCGGAGTAGAAGAGTAAGAAACTTATTTTACAAACCATTTAATACATTAAACACAATGAACAAAAAACAAACACCGAACTACACGTTCGCACTCATCATTGTGATTGCGGTATGTTTCCTCATCGGATTCGTAACCACAATGAACAACTCAATGATTGAGTTCTGTAAGGAGGCCTTCAAGTTGAGCGACGCTCAGGGCCAGTTGGTAAACACCGCTTTCTATGGTGCTTATGCTCTGTCAATCCCCTTCGGATTCATGATGAGTAAGATTGGCTACAAGAAGACCTTGCTTCTCGGTCTTGGCGTAGTAGGTCTTGGCTTCATCATCAACTGGGCAGCCATCTCTACCAACCTCGAGGCTAACACAGCTGTCATCTACACCTACTTCTTGGGTAGCATGTTCGTAGTTGCTCTCGGTATCGTGATGCTTCAGCTTGTTGCTAACCCCTACGTAATGGTGCTCGGTGCTCCTGAAAAGGGAGCTTTCCGTATGACCTTGTCACAGGCCATCAACTCTGTAGCTACCACATTGGCTCCTATCTTCATCGGCTCTGTCATCATTGGTGACCAGCTCCCCACACCTTCAGCAGTGCCTGCTCCCTACCTCGGTTTGGGTATCTTCACCTTGTTGCTCTGCGTAATCCTCGCATTCTTGAACCTCCCCGAGATTAAGGAAGAGGAGCAAGCTGCCGAGGCTACAGGTGAGGTTAAGGAGTACAAGAGCAGCGTGTTCAAGTACCCTCACGTATGGTTGGGTGCACTCGCCATCTTCATGTACATGGGTCTTGAGATTGGTATCCCCTCAATGCTTCCCGCATACTTCAAGGCCGACCCCACTCTCCCCGGTAAGGCTACCGACTACCTCTGGATGTACTGGGGTGGCATGATGGTAGGTCGTTTCATCGGTGCAGCTGTGCTCAGCAAGTTCCAGCCTCGCGCTATCCTCACCTTCTGCTTGGCAGGTGGTGCTATCTGCGTAGGCGTTAGCTTCTTGCTCACCGGTATGGCTTCAGTATACTGCATGCTCGCTGCTGGTCTCTTCCACTCTGTAATGTGGCCCTTGGTATTCAACCTCGGTCTTCAGGAGCTCGGTCCTCACACCAAGTCTGCTTCTGGTATCATCAACCTCGGTGTGGTAGGTGCTGCTACATTGACTCCCCTCATGGGTCTCGTAGTTGACAACCCCGCTCTCGGCGTAGGTTATGCTATCGCCATGATGTTCATCTACTACGTTTACGTTCTCTGGTTCTGCTGGAAGGGCTCAAGAATCGGCTTGAAGTAACTCGTTTAATGGATAATTGAGAATTGATGATGGAGAATTAAGCCTTACGTGCGGTACTAATAATTATCCATTCTCAATTATCCATTCTCAATTAATACAGAACAACCAATTTATATCCAATTTATAAAAGTTAAATACTATGGACAAAGAATTTGTAAAGAAACATTTTGCTGAGCGCTTCGGTTGCGAAGGTGTAGCCTACGCTTCTCCTGGTCGTATCAACCTCATCGGTGAGCACACCGACTATAACGGAGGTTTCGTATTCCCCGGTGCTGTAGACAAGGGCATGATCATGGTTATCAAGCCCAACGGTTTGGATAAGGTACGTGCATTCGCTATCGACATCGATCCGAAGGACGAGGCTCCCTACGTTGAGTTCGGTCTCAACGAAGAGGACAAGCCCGCTGAGGCATGGGCATGCTACGTATTCGGTGTATGCCGCGAGATGCAGAAGCGTGGTGTACCTGTTAAGGGCTTCGACACAGCATTCGCTGGCGACGTTCCCCTCGGTGCTGGTATGTCTTCATCTGCTGCTCTTGAGAGCGTATTTGCATTCGCACTCAATGAGATCTATGGCGAGAACAAGATCGACAAGTTCGAGCTCGCTCGCGTAGGTCAGTCAACCGAGCACAACTACACTGGTTGCAACTGCGGTATCATGGACCAGTTCGCCTCTGTATTCGGTAAGGCAGGTTGCCTCATGCGTCTCGACTGCCGTTCTATGGAGTTCGAATACTTCCCCTTCGAGCCCAAGGGCTATCGTCTCGTGTTGGTAAACACCAACGTGAAGCACA
>JAZRFA010000127.1:0-4934 GCA_045661085.1 Bacteroidaceae bacterium | reverse complement strand
AGATGGCGGTTTTCTTAATCTTGATGAGCACGTCGTTCACGCCTACCTCGGGCATGGGAACCTCTTCCATCCAAATGCCCTTCATGGGCTCTTTCTTTACTAACGCTTTCATTGTCTTGATGATATTAAATGAATGTAACTATGTTTCCGTTGTTCAACTCCACAAAGGTATAAAGATTTTTTGGAAGTATGTCACAATCGACAAGAAAAATATGCGCCAACCGCATAAGGTGCGAAATAGATGCTCTAGGGTGCTGAGGATGGAGTGATAAAACATTACAAAAGGAAAGAGCAAACTGCCCTTTCCTTTGACCACTAATAGTTCTCGGCCTTGACCTCGAAGTAGCCCTTGCCATGCAGGCACGAGGGGCAGCGGTCGGGGGCTTTCTTGCTGGTGAAGGTGTATCCGCACTTGCGGCACTGCCATATCACGGGCTCGGGACGGTGGAAGGTGTGCTCATTCTCCATACGCTCGAGTAGGCGCAGGTAGCGCTTCTCGTGTTCCTGCTCGGCTACGCAGATGGCGCGGTACATGAGGGCTACTTCCTTGAAGCCCTCGTCCTCGGCAATGTCGGCAAAGGTGGGGTAGAGGTCGTGCCACTCCTCGTATTCACCGATGGCTGCGGAGCGGAGGTTCTCCATCGTGGTGCGTATCTCTCCGGCAGGGTAGGAGGCGCAGATCTCCACCATACCGCCTTCGAGGAATTGGAACATGCGCTTGGCGTGCATCATCTCCTGCTTGGCCGTTTGCTTGAAGATGGCGGCAATCTGTTCGTAGCCTTCGCGCTTGGCCTCCTTGGCAAAATAGGTGTAGCGCATGCGTGCCTGCGACTCTCCGGCAAAGGAGGTGAGCAGATTCTTCTCGGTGAGGGTGCCTTTTATACTTCTCATATGGGTTGTTTTTAAGGGTTAGTTCCTTATAAACGTGCAAAGGGTTGGAAGGTTTAGGATTTTATGCTAATTTTGTCCGTATATAGGCTGAGGATTTTTTCGTACCAGTGAAAATAAATTTTCATTGGAGTGAAAAAATTTTTTCAAGCCTGTGAAAAAGTTTTTTCAAGCCTATGAAAAAGTTTGCAAAAAAGATAAAGGACGGCTATTCGGTGTGGAGGCTGCTCGGGTGGATATGGGCCGCTTCGCGTGGTGTGCGTGGGCGTATATTGTTATGCACGTTGATCGGGTGCATCTCGGTGGCTTGCTCGCTGGTGTTCGTGCTCTTCAGCAAGAATGCCATTGATATTGCCACGGGTGTGAGAGAGGGGCAGCTGCTCCACTACGGCATAGGTATGGCCCTCTTGATACTCTTCGAGATTGTGCTGCACGCCATAGACAATTGGGTGGCCAACCGTCTTGATGTGGAGATGCGCAATGGGTTCCGCACCCGATTCTTCGGTCTGCTGTTGCAGAGCGAGTGGCAGGGCAAGGAGCGCTACCATTCGGGCGATGTGCTCAACCGTATGGTACAGGACTTGGGCTCTGTGGTGTCGGTCATCACGACTACGATACCTTTTGCCGTGATTACGGTGATACAGCTCGTGGCATCGTTCGGCCTGCTCTACTCGATGGACAGCACGTTGGCCATTGTGCTGGTGCTCATATTGCCCTTCTTCTCCCTGCTCAGCCGCTTCTATGTGAACCGTATGCGCAGTATGACCAAGGCGGTGCGCGAAAGCGAAAGCCGCATACACTCGGTGATGCAGGAAAGTCTGCAACACAAGACCATCGTGAAGACGCTGGAGCAGAGCGGAGGAATGATAGGACGTCTGAGCGGTTTGCAGGACAGACTGTTCGGTGAGATCATCGTGCGCACGCGATTCAGCGTCTTGTCCCGTGGATTGGTGTCGATGGGTTTCTCGGCAGGTTACCTTACCGCATTCCTCTGGGGCGTGTTCAGCATACAGGACGGTGTCATCACCTTTGGTGTGATGACGGCATTTCTGCAACTCGTAGGGCGCATACAACGTCCGTTGGCCGATTTGGCACGGATGATACCGTCGCTTGTGAGCTCACTTACCTCGGCCGAGCGCTTGATGGAACTGGAGGAATTGCCGATGGAATCTGCTGGCGACCCTATCCGTTTGGAGGGAGTGGTAGGCGTACGCTTTGCCGATGTCTCTTTCAAGTATGCCGATGGCGAGGAGGAGGTGATAACTCATCTGAACGAAGATTTCCCGCCGGGTTCGATGACAGCTATCTTGGGCGAGACGGGTGCCGGGAAGACCACGCTTGTGCGTCTTATCCTCTCCTTGATACACCCCACCGCAGGACGTGTGACCCTGTATGAGGGAGCGCGTGAAGTGGAGGTGTCGCCACAGACACGAGGCAATCTCGTCTATGTGCCCCAAGGCAACACGCTCTTCAGCGGCACGATACGTGACAACCTTCTCTTAGGTCGTCCCGATGCTACGGATGCCGAGCTGTGGGAGGTGCTGCGTATCGCTTGTGCCGAGTTTGTGGAGACATTGCCCGACGGACTCGACTCTTCGTGCGGTGAGCAGGGTGGGGGACTTAGCGAAGGTCAGGCCCAACGCATCGCCATAGCTCGCTCGCTCTTGCGGAGCGGCTCAGTGCTGTTGCTCGACGAGGCTACCTCGGCACTCGACCCCGAAACGGAGCGCATACTCCTCGGGCGATTGGCCGAAGCCAGAGAAGGCCGTACAGTCATCTTCATCACCCACCGCCCCTCAGTGTTGGAATATTGTGACCGCGTGTTGCGTGTGTGAACGATTTGGCGCGCTGCGTGTTGAAAGAATAGCTATTATATCATACGGAGGAACCAACTATGGCAACAAATCGCAATGACGCTTGGGTGACCCTATTCTCTGGTGCACCCTTCGAGGTCGAAGTAATCAGGGGTATGCTCGAAGCCAATGGCATACGCTGTATCGTGGAGGACCACACCTCACTAATCACCTCATACTATAGTGGCGTAGGCGGTGATATGCGCATCCTTGTTTCGTCTGCCGATGTCGAGGAGGCACAGCGGCTGATAGAGCATAAAAAATGAGGAGGGACGGCTCCTCCTCATGCTCGTTGTCAATCTGCCATTGTCAGCGACACGCAGTCCAGGTAGATGACGCCCGGCTTGTCGGCAGTCATCACGAAGCGTGCCTTCGGGTCACTCTCTTCGGCGATGAAGGTGACGGTGTATTTCTTCCAACGCTTCTTGATTTTGCCCTTCACCTTTGCTTGGGCATACCATGTGCCGTTGGACTTGCTCTGTAGACCTACGTGGATCTTCCCCTTGTGTCGCTTGTCGGCGCGTGCCCAAAAGGTAAGCCTATACTTGTAGCCTTTGATGACCTCGATACCCTGATTGCCTACGTTGGTAATGGTGGAGGGCACCTCGGTAAATTCCCAGCGGAGCGCCTTGTGTTGGCCATTCAGGAGCTTGTCTGTCGTAATCTCTATCTTGGTGGTCTTGTCCTCTTCATTGAGTATCCAGCCGGGGATGATGCCTGCGGGTAGATAGCCTCCAAAGAGTTCGCCCTCTCCGTTGGGGCCGAAGCGGCGATTGCGGATGGGCTTGGCCTCCTCTTCAAACGTAGGATTCTTGATGAGCTCAGCGCATAAACTCTCCTTCTTAGGTGTTGCTTCTTGTGCATTGGCACATACGGTGCAAAGGCACAATAGGAAGATGGATAAGAAACTTCTCTTCATATCGTCAGTTGCTGTTTAATTGAACTTGTAGCCCACTCCCTCTAATCCCTTGAGGTAGTTGACGAGTTTGCTGGTTGCAGAAACTTTCTGCGTTTTCGATTTCAGGTTCGCTTGATGTTGTCCCTCTCCATCCTTGATTTGGAAGTATAGTTCGGTCTTTCCTGGCGATTCCTTCAATATCGTGATAAGGTCGTCCACCATCTCCTCGGTCAAGTATTCGGCCTGTATGGTGATGGTGATGGATTGCAGCAGGGTGTCCTTCACGTCGGGCAGCAACTCTACGGTACCCACCTTGAGTTCGTAGGTGTCAGGCCCGAACTTGCGTGGCGAGATGCGGCCTCTGACAAACAGGAAGTAGCCCTCCTTCATATAGTTGTTGAAGCGCATCCAGTCGTCACCGAAGAGGGCAATCTCGTAGGTTCCCGAGAAGTCCTCGAGCTTGGTGATACCGAAGGGTTTGTTGTTTTTGGTGAATCCGCTGCGTGTAGCGGTGACGACGCCTCCCAGGGTGACATCGCGCTCTTCCTTCTTGTCGAGCACCTCCTGCATGTCGGCGAGGTGTACCGAGCATACATCTTCGAGGATGATGCGGTACTCGTCGAGCGGGTGTGCCGAGAGGTAGATGCCCACGAGGTCGCGCTCCTTGTTGAGACGCTCGATGGCCGACCATTCCTGCACAACCTCGGGAACCTTGGGTTGGGCTATGGCATCGGTCATGCTATCCATGCCGAAGAGCGAGTTCATCGCCTGTGCGCGCTCGGTCTGTACCAGCGAACCGTAGCGGATGAGGATGTCGAGGAAGCCCTCCTTCTTGGCGTTCTCGGCAAAGTATTCTTCGCGTCTCATATCGGTGAAGCAGTCGAAACCACCTGAGAGGGCCAAGCACTCGAGGTTCTTGCGGTTGCAGGCCTGTAGGTTGACGCGCTCTACAAAGTCGTAGATGTTCTTGTAAGGTCCATTGGCCTCACGCTCACGGATGATGGCCTCTACGGCACCTTCGCCCACGCCCTTTACACCTCCTAGACCGAAGCGGATGTCGCCCTTGGCATTGACTGAGAACTTCATGTAACTCTCGTTTACATCTGGTCGCAATACATTGATGCCCATAGCCTTGCACTCGTCCATGAGCTTGGTGATTTCGTCGATGCGCGAGAGGTTCCGCGAGAGCTTGGCCGCCATGTATTGGGGTGGGTAGTTGCCCTTGGGGTAGGCCGTCTGGTAGGCTACCCACGAGTGGCAGGTGGCATGGCGCTTGTTGAAGGCATAGGAGGCAA
>JAZRFA010000126.1:0-22983 GCA_045661085.1 Bacteroidaceae bacterium | reverse complement strand
AACGAGAAGCGGATGCTTCTCGTTTCGTGGGCAAAGATGGATTCGAACCACCGAAGTCGAAAGACAGCAGATTTACAGTCTGCCCCATTTGGCCACTCTGGAATTTGCCCAGACACCTTTCGGCTCATTTGCATTTGCGGTGCAAAGGTACGACTATTTTTTGAAAAAGCAAACGCAATCCATGAAAAAGTGGACTGCGCTGTTGATATTTCTTCTTTTAGTGCTGGATTTACTTGAAACGTGCCGCTAGGTCTACCATTTTGATAGCTGTAACGGCACATTCGTCTCCCTTGTTGCCGTGTATGCCACCCGCGCGGTCCTCGGCTTGCTGCATGGTGTCAGTGGTGATGAGGCCGAAGATGACGGGAGTTGTGCCCTGTGTGTTGAGGTCGGCAATGCCCTGTGTGGTGCCGGCACACACATAATCAAAGTGAGGAGTATCGCCACGTACTACGCAGCCGAGTGCGATGACTGCATCGACCTCGCCGCTCTGTACAAATTTAGCAGAGCCATAGATGAGCTCAAAGCTGCCGGGGACGGTGTACACGATGATGTTTTCGGGCTTTGCGCCGTGGCGCATGAGTGTCTCCTTGGCGCCGTGGAGTAGGGCAGCGGTGATGTTTTCGTTCCATTCTGAGACTACGATGCCGAATTTCATTGCTGAAGCATCGGGCACAGAGGTGATGTCATATGCTGAAAGGTTGTGGTATGCGGTTGCCATATTGGGATTATCGTTTAGTGCTTGGAGTGTAGTGTTTAGTGGTTTGGAGTTTTCAATGCTACACTTCGCTGGGTTGTATAAAAAAGAAAGAGGGCTAACAACGGAGTTGTTAACCCTCAACTCTATACCTTATTATATTACTTTACGCGCTCGATGTACTTGTCGATGTCCATTGCCTGCATAGAGCCGTAGTACTTGGTCTTTACCAACTCGTATGCCTTGCGAGCGTCGCTCTTCTTGCCCAACTTCTCATAGATCTGACCTGCCTGGATGAGGTATGCAGGGCTCAGCAAGTTATTGTCGGCCTTCTGCGCTGCCTTCATGAGAGTTGCTGCAGCCTGTGCCTCATCGCCTACCTGTGCGTAGCAGTTGCCGAGTGCAGCGAGCACTGAAGGACCTACCATCACATCGTTGCCCTTGAAAGCCTTGAGCATGGGGATAGCCTCTTCGTAGCGGCCGAGCTTGGCGAGGCTGATGCCTGCGTATGCCTTGGCGAGCTTGCCGGCCTTGGTGCACTTGAACTCAGAAGCTACAGCCTCGAAGCCTGCATAGTCATACTG
Organism: Bacteroidaceae bacterium; assembly: GCA_045661085.1. Classification (GTDB taxonomy): domain Bacteria; phylum Bacteroidota; class Bacteroidia; order Bacteroidales; family Bacteroidaceae; genus UBA1189. The sequence continues at coordinate 21,702 of JAZRFA010000126.1, read as the reverse complement.
GTCGCCATTGAGAGCGGTCTCGTAGTCGCCATTCTGGAAATACTTTTCACCAGCGAAAAGAGCCTCAGCGGCCTTCTGCTCGCGGGGCTTGATGATGTAGGTTGATGTCAACACACCTGCTGCAATCACTACGATGATTGCTGCCACGGCGAACAATATTGTCTTCTTGTTCTTGTTGATAAATGCTTCAGAGCGGCTTACTGCCTCCTCTACGTTGAGCACTTGCTCTTGTTTGATTTCTTGTTTTGCCATATTCTTGTTTTGTTTTATATATTTACATAATGAGTTACAAAAGTAGTCTATTTCCGCTGATTAAGGAAATTTAAGTCTGTTTTTTTATGGCGTCGTGCTGTTTTTTTTCTTTTCACCGCTTTTTTCGGGAGAATATTCGTACCTTCGTGCTCCATTTTCCCCAACGATGATACTCAAGAGACTCTCCATACTCAACTATAAGAACATCGAGCAAGCCGACCTCGAGCTCTCGCCCAACGTGAACTGCTTCATCGGGCAGAACGGCATGGGCAAGACCAATCTGCTCGATGCCATCTACTACCTCTCGTTCTGCAAGAGCGCTACGAACCCCATCGACTCGCAGGTGATGCGCCACGAGGCCGACTTCTTTGTGGTGCAGGGACTCTACGAGACAGAGGCTGGAGAGGAAGAGGACATCTATTGCGGCATGAAACGTCGCCAGAAGAAAACCTTCAAACGCAACAAGAAGGCCTACCAGCGCTTCTCTGAGCACGTGGGATTCATTCCCTTGGTGATGGTATCACCCTCTGATGGCGAACTCATCCTTGGAGGCAGTGAGGAGCGTCGCCGATTCATGGATGTGGCCATTTCGCAACACGACAAGGAGTATCTCGCCCAGCTCATCAACTATGACAAGGCCCTGCAGCAGCGCAACGCCCTGCTCAAGCAAGAGGAGGAGCCCGATGCCGAGCTCCTTGGTCTGTGGGAAGAGATGATGGCGCAGGCGGGCGAAGTCATCTACCAACGCCGCAAAGCCTTTATCGAAGGGCTGACCCCGATATTCCAAGACTTCTATAACCAAATCTCGGGCGAGAGTGAGGCCGTATCGCTTGCCTACTCCTCACACGGCGAACGCGGTGCCCTGCTCGACACCATCCGTAATGGGCGTGCCAAAGACCGCATCATGGGCTATTCGTTGCACGGCGTACACAAGGACGACCTCGTGATGCAGCTTGGCGGCTATCCCATCAAGCGTGAAGGCTCTCAGGGGCAGAATAAGACCTATCTTATTGCTCTCAAGCTTGCCCAGTTTGACTACCTGCGCCGCTTGGGCAGCAAGGTGCCCATACTCCTGCTCGACGACATCTTCGACCGCCTCGACGCCTCTCGCGTGGAGCAGATTATCCGCCTCGTCTCGGGCGACACCTTCGGACAGATTTTCATCACCGATGTCAACCGCGGCCACCTCGATCGCATCGTGTCAGCCGCCACAGGAGACTATAAACTCTACACCGTAACCAATGGAAGTTGCGAGCTGGTGAACTATTGTCTAAACTCCTAACTCCTAACTCCTATCTCCTAACTGAATAGCCATGCGCCGCACCAACTCCGAAGCCGTAGGCGACCTCATACGTCAATACCTCCGCCAGCAGGGGCTCGAAGCTCCGCTCAACGAGTATCGCCTCATCCAGGGCTGGGAACATGTGATGGGGCCCGTGATAGCGCGCTATACCAAAGACCTCACCATCCGCAACCAGACACTCTACGTGCAGCTCACTTCCCCCGTGCTTCGCCAAGAGCTCCATATGCAACGTCGCGAACTTGCCACCCGCCTCAATGCCTACGTAGGCGCACAAGTCATTGTGGATATAGTGTTCAGATAGGGCTAGTAGTAGCTTCTTTTCTCCATTGTTTATTCAAAAGCTTTTCCCATCGCGATGACAAAGCATTCTCACCGCGGAGACAAAACATTTTCATCGCGATGAAAAACAATTTCCATCGCGATGAAAAAAGTTTTATTAGCTATCGTTAAGTGTCATTACATAAATAATTCTCGGGAACCCCTTTCGAAGTTCCCGAGAATCAGTTAGTATTGTATTGTTTTTATGTTTACCTGATAACAATCTTGATATTGTTATTACCAATCTTCACAATAGCGGTGCTACCCACTTCAAGTCCCGTAGTAAGTTCGGCGGTGCCATCTGTAGCTCTGGCTGTGGCGAGCTCGCGCCCTGCGAGGTCATAAGCTGCAGCCTCGGTGCCACCAGCAAGTCCACTCAAAGTAATTGTGCCGCCTTGAGTACTGATGAGTACGGGCTTGGCTGGGATAGTAAGGATGCCATCTTTTTCGCTCTCATGCTCTTCGGCACAGGGAATCCAGCAAATGGTGAGGGTGGCTACGTCAGAATCTTCGTAGTTCTCCTTGGTGGCGTAGGCGGTGATGGTGTAGGTGGAAATGAGGTCAAACTCCAACTCTTCAGACACCTCAGCATCTCCTTTGTCGATGGCGGTTATTACCTTGGCATTCTCGGTGTCGCAGGTGAGCATCACCTTACCATTGAAATAGCTAATGGTCGGGGTTGCGCACTTTGCTGAAGTTTTCATGCCGATAATATTGATAAACTCGCTCCAGTATGGTGCCGTTTTATAGGCCTCTACAGCCTCTGCTGGCACATAGAGGGGGATGGACTTATTGATATCACTGAAATCATATCCATAACTACTTTCTAAGTGAAAGTTAGGTGGTGTTACAGCTTTACAGGTGATGCTTTCGAGGCCGACACAACCACGGAAGGCGTTCAAATCGATGCTTACAACCTTCGAGGGAATGGTGATAGAGGTGAGTCTATGACAATCATCGAAGGCACAGCTTCCAATCCACTCCACACTTTCGGGGATAATGACGGAGGTAAGACTGCTGCAACTAGAAAAAACGCCCATTCCGATGCTTGTTATGCCCTCAGGGAGGGTGATAGAGGTAAGACTACTACAATTATAGAAAGTATAATCATTCAACCACGTCACACTCGCAGGAATGGTGATAGAGGTGAGGCTACTGCAACCAAAGAAGGCTTCACAAATTTCCGTGACGTTGTATTCCACTCCTTCATAGGCCACTGTGGCAGGGAGGATGATGGAGCCGGTATATTTCGTTTTCCCATCAGGATTGGAGACGACTTGCGCACCTTTGTGCGCAGCATAAAGGTTATACCAAATACCATCAATCTCAACTTTGGTTTGCGCACTTGCTAAAAGAGGTAGCAGGGCTGCAAAAAGAAGGAGTAGTTGTTTCTTCATAATATTTATTATTTTAGTTTGTTATCGAACCTATAATAAAGAAAGCGCAGACTTACTGCCATATTTCCTACAGGCTCACCACAAGCCCCTACATACTATGGGGAAGTCTACGCTAAAGCGTAACTTCACCGTGTTTAGGATGTTCATGCTCGTATTTATTCTTTCGAGGTGGTGATTCGTAGGGAAAATGAGCAATCAAAATGTCGTGTGCTCGGAAGCACGGAGACAAAATTAGGAAGAATTCTGTGGATAAGAAAATATTCCCCGAATTATTTGTGGAAATATAGTTCTATATGCAGGTATACAAATGAATAAGGGAGGACACCAATCGGTGTCCTCCCTCGTTGTTATAAGAATGTTTTGCTATCGAATTACTTCTTCAAGGTCTTAGCAATCATCTTCTCTGCCTTAACGACAGCCTTGTCGTATGCCTTCTGAGCCTTTGCCTTAGCGGCAGCGTCGGGAGCAGCCTTCACTGCATCGTAGAGAGTCCAGAGGTTGCAAGCTACGGTAGCCTCCTTCTGTGCGGCGGTGTAAGCATCGGCCTTAGCCTCAGCGATAGCCTCCTCCTCAGCGGGAGCGTAAGCGTGCTTGTAGCCCTGCTGGTCGTTCCAGTGACCACGTGTGAAGTCGGGGAAGGTTACTGCAGCGCAGTTGTTGTCCATAGAGATGGCACCGAGCTCAGCGAGTGAGCACCACTCAGCGAGGTCATATACGTCCATATCGAGGGGAAGACCATTCTGGAGGCAGTATACGAGACGTGCGTCCATGATGTAGTCCATACCACCGTGACCCATCTGACGGCCCTTCTCGCCATACTTGGTGAGGATGGGGTGGTAGTACTTCTTCTCGAGAGCCTGCTTCTGCTCGGCGTTGATGAAGCCGTGAGCGTTGAGGTTATCCATCTGAGGAGCGTCGGTACCCTTGAGTGCTTCGCCTGAGAGTGCATACTCGGGTGTGGGGTACTTGGTAGCGTAGCCCTTTGTACCGGTGAGCTTGAACAAGCGGTTGTAGGGCTGGGGAGTCATCACGTTGTGCTGGATCTCAACAACCTTACCGTTAGCGGTACGCATGAGGGTAGTGGTGTGGTCACCGTTGCGGAACTCCTTGCACTCCTTGCCAGTCTTGTTCTCAACCCACTCCTTACCTACGAAGCTCTCGGTGTCCATAGCGATGAGCGTTGTGAAGGGGTCACCACGGTGAATGTTGAGGCACTGTGCTACGGGGCCAAGGCCGTGAGTAGCGTACACGTCGCCACGGTTCTCCATGTTGTACTTCATGCGCCAGTGGAGGTTGTCCACATCGTTGTCGGCGGGATCCTTCCAGTATGAATCCCAGAACCACTCGAGGCCGTGAATGTAGGCACCCTCAGCGCGGATGATCTCACCGAAGATACCATCCTGAGCCATAGCGAGAGCGTTCATCTCATAGTAGTCGTAGCAGCAGTTCTCGAGGATGAAGCAGTGGAGGCGGGTCTGCTCAGAGAGGTCGATGAGCTCCCAGCACTGCTCGAGGTTCATTGCTGAAGGCACCTCGATGGCTGTGTGCTTGCCGTTCTCCATGGCAAACTTAGCCACGGGGAAGTGGTGGTTCCAGTCGGTAGCAACGTATACGAGATCGATGTCGTCGCGCTTGCAAAGCTCCTCATAGCCCTTCTCGCCGTAGTAGATGTCGGCGGGGATCAAGTTTGCGTCGCGGAGGTACTTCTGGCAAGCCTCAGCGCGAGCCTCTTCATAGTCGCAGAGAGCAACAATCTCAACACCGGGGATGTGAGCGAAACGCATTACAGCCCAGGGACCACGCATACCGAGACCTACGAAGCCTACGCGTACGGTCTCGAGCTTGGGAGCGGTGAGGCCGAGCACGTGCTCCTGACCTGCGGGACGCTCGGGAGTTTCAACTACGAGAGTACCCTTGTCCCAATGTGTCTTGGTAGAGGGCGAAAGCGACTGAGCATTGAGGCCACCTGCGGTCATCAAGGCTGCCAATGCCAACGAAAGAATGTGTTTTACTTTCATAAGATTAACAATTGGATTAATAGATTAATATTTTAAAATTGTAATTTTCAAGTAGCAACCGCAAAGGTAATAAGTTTTTTGGTGAGTAGCAAGTGTTTAGTCATAAAACAGCCTGCGCGCTAAATAAAAGGACTTTCTTATACTATTTCGATTGTTGTGCCGTTATTCCTACGTATATTAGACTTGGTTATTATGGAATGGATTAACCGCACTCGGACCATAAAATTCATACTCATCATCATCGCCATCCTGCTTGGCGTGGCGTCGTTGTTTTTCTCCAATTATCTGGTACGGGACCTTGCTCGCGAGGAATCTACACGAATGGAAATATGGACCGAAGCTATGCGTACCTTTAACAATGCCGATGAAGGTACCGATCTCAGTCTGGTACTCACTGTCATCAGAGGTAATAGTAATATTCCTGTTATTGTGCTCGATAATAAGGGGGGCATTGATAGTTATAGTAATGTGCGCATCCAGTCGTCTGACACGCTGGGTTACCTTATGCAGAGGGCTGCTGTCATGCGCGAGGCAGGTCACATCATCCGTATGGATATGAACGAACCTGGTGAATACTATGATGTGTGCTATGACGATTCGATGATGTTGAAGCGCCTAGAAGTATATCCTTACGTGCAGTTTGGCGTGTTTGTGGTGTTCCTTGCTGTGGCGCTCTTTGCTTTGCTTAGCATGAAGCGTTCCGAGCAGAACCGTGTGTGGGTGGGACTATCCAAGGAGACGGCACACCAATTGGGCACACCCATCTCGTCGCTTATGGCATGGACCGAGATTCTTCGCACCACCTATCCGGACGATGAACTCATTCCCGAAATGAACAAGGATGTACGTCGACTCGAGATTATAGCCGAGCGCTTTTCGAAGATTGGTTCGCTCCCTGAAACTACTCCCGAGAACTTGGGCGAGGCACTGCAGCGCGTGGTCGACTACATCAGCCGCCGTACTTCGGAACACGTGGCAATCACTCTTCACCAGCCCGAACGCCCTGTTATGGTGCGCATGTGCAGCCCTCTCTTCGAGTGGGTCATCGAGAACCTCTGCAAGAATGCGATTGATGCAATGAATGGTGAGGGTAAGATTGATATACACGTGGCGCAGACTGACGAACGCGTCTATATCGACGTGGAGGATACGGGAAAGGGTATTCAGAAGAGCCACTTTAGTGATGTCTTTTCACCAGGATTCACTACCAAGAAGCGCGGATGGGGACTTGGCCTCTCATTGGCCAAGCGCATTATCGAGAGCTACCACAAGGGGCGCATCTACGTCAAGCATTCAGAGTTGAACAAAGGGACGGTATTCCGTATAGAACTGAGGAGATAAGGAAAGGGAAGTGCACGCACTTCCCTTTCTTTATTTATGGTTAATCTCTTTATTTCTTCTTTACACCTTTATATATAATGTAGCCAAGGGCAAGCACTACAAGAGCAATGATCACGTAGCCAATCTCGTGGCTATATTCTGATACCGTGCTGATGAGCTGGTCTTCGGGGACAATGTCCTCAAGATACCAGCCGAGGGCGGCAAGCACAGCATTCCAGATACCTGCACCCAGAGCGGTGAAGGCGATGAACTTGGCTATGTTCATTTTGGCCAGTCCGGCTGGGATGGAGATGAGCTGGCGCACGGCAGGCACGAGGCGTCCGATGAGGGTAGCCGTCACACCATGCTTATTGAAGAACTTCTCGGCGGTCTCCACCTTCTCTTGATCGATGAGGCACATGTGCCCGAAGCGGCTATTGGCAAACTTATATACGATGGGCTTGCCGAGCCATAGGGCAAGGTAGTAGTTGACGAGGGCACCGATGCAGGCTCCTAAGGTGGCAAAGAAGATGATGAGCCAGATGTTGAGGTCGCCCGTTGAGGCTGCTCTGTAGGCAGCAGGGGGAACTACCACTTCGGAGGGGAAGGGGATGAACGAACTCTCGATGGCCATCAAGAGGGTGATGGTCCAGTAGTTGAGGTGCTCCAGGCACCATTGAATGAATTGTACGGATTCCATATAGTAGTTTGTTGTTTATGGTTTCTTGTGTTGTGTCTATTCTTTTATGTCAACGGTCAACGGACTGTTTGGAGATTCCAATTTTCGTTTTCGTTATTATCTTTGTCAATCGTTAATCGCAGTAAGTCTTTCTATTACCCTATCTGCGCTTTCGCCTTGCGCTGGCGTGAGGCTGAATATCTCGTAAGTCCTCTCAGGGCATTGGGCAAGAGCTTCAGATAGTGTTTCTCGGAAGTCGTCCTTGCGTAGTGTCCACTCGCAGAAGCAGAGGTAGGGATAGAGTATCTCGGGTTCTATGGCGGGATTGTCCTTGAGCAGGCGCAGCATGTAGTGGCTCATCTCGCAGTGTCCGTTCTCGAGCATCGACACGGCGATGAGGAAGAGCGAACGCTCTACGTTGCCCGACTCATGGGTGAGGGCTTCGAGGAATAGTGCGGTGCTCTCTTCGTAGCTTCCCTGGCAGAGCAGTTCGTGTCCCTTCATGATGATGAGCTCCGTGTTGTTGGGGCATATCTTGAGAGCTTCGTCGGTGTAGGTGACGGCCTTGGCGTGTTGCCCTTTTCGGCTGAAGATGAGCGACATCTGACTGTATATTTGTGCTTGTTCTTCAGACCCCTCAGGGATGGTCGTAAGGGCTTGGGTGAAATAATCCAGCGCTCCATCATCATCTCCTCGGTTTACGCGGCACATGCCCATGTGGAAGAGTGGGTCTACGGTTTCGGGGTAGCGCTCATGGATGGTGTGGTAGTACTCCTCGGCACGCTCGTAGTTGCCGATGTTGAAGTAGCAGTTGGCTGCGGCATACAGGGCATAGTAGCACTCGTCGCCATTGATGGCGATGACGAACTCAAAGGCCTCGATGGCCTTGTCGAACTCTTCGCGTCTGAAATAAATTTTCCCCAGCTCTTCCCAATAGAAGGTCGAGTAGGGGTCGATGTCGAGCAGGCGGTTGTAGAGTGCCACAGCCTCATCGAAGCGCTCTTGCAGGACGTGGCTGTAGGCTGCCGACTCGGTGAGCGTCTGATGGTCGGGGTGGCGCTGGATGGCTTCCTCGATCCACAGGCTTGCCATGTCGTGCTGGTTGTTGTCGACCAGCAGGTCTATGATGTCGGCATAGGCGTTGGCCTCATATCCCTCCTCTTCGATGAGTGAGCGCAGCAGCGCCTCGGCTTGCGTGTGCTGATGTGAGGCCAGCAGCACTTCGGCGCGAAGGAACATTACCTCGCGGTCACGTTGGTCGGTGATGCTGTCGAGGATGTGGCGTGCCTCAGCGAGGTGCCCATTGATGAGTCGGGCGCGCGACTTGAAGATGAGTGCATCGATGTTCTCGGGATGCAGGCGCAGGGCATAGTCGAGTGCCGCTTCGGCCTTCTCGGAGTCGCCTTGCATGGCATAATATTCGGCAATGTCGGTGAGCTCCGTCGCCTCGAAATAGGAGGTGCGGTCACTGCTTAGCATCTCTTCGTAGCGCGCCAGCTGGCTGCGAAACTCGGGCTTGTCGAAATATTGTGCGAAATTGTCTTTCATATAAAAATGTGCTTATACTTGTACTACTCTATTTATTGGGTAGTAACAAATATAAACACAAATTTGTTTAATATTTACTTGTTTATCTTGCTCCAAGTGTCCTTGAGCGATACGGTGCGGTTGAACACGAGGTGCTCGGGAGTAGACTCCTTGTCGACGTTGAAGTAGCCGATGCGGCGGAACTGTAGGTAGTCGAGAGGCTTGGCATCTGCCAAGAAACGCTCCACGTAGCACTCGGTGAGCACCTGCAATGAGTCGGGGTTGATCATCTCCTTCATGGCCTCCAGTGCGTCGCAACCCTTCTCCTCGCGGATGGCCGCCATCTCGTCACGGGGGTTCTCCACCTTCCACAAACGGTCGTAGAGGCGCACCTCGGCCTTGAGGCAGTGGTCGCAGCTCACCCAGTGCAGGGTACCCTTCACCTTGCGGTTGCTGCCGGGCATGCCGGTCTTCGTGTCGGGGTCATACTCGGCGTATACCTCCACGATGTTGCCCTCGTCGTCCTTCTTGCAGCCGGTGCACTTCACGATGTAGGCGTTCATCAGGCGCACCTCCTGTCCCGGTGTCATGCGGAAGTACTTCTTCGGAGCATCCTCCATGAAGTCCTCGCGCTCGATCCACAGCTCGCGGCTGAACTCGATGGTGTGTGTGCCTGCCTCGGGGTCCTCGGGGTTGTTGATGCTCTCCATCACCTCCACCTGTCCCTCGGGATAGTTGGTGATGACGAGCTTCACGGGATTCACCACGGCCGATACGCGGGTGGCGCGGGCATTGAGGTCCTCACGCACGGCGCTCTCGAGCAGGGCAAAGTCGTTCAGTGCATCGTAGGTGGTGTAGCCAATCTTGTCTACGAAGTTGCGGATTGACTCGGGCGAGTAGCCACGGCGGCGGAAGCCGCAGAGTGTCGGCATGCGGGGGTCGTCCCATCCGTTCACGAGGCCCTCCTTCACGAGGATGAGCAGGTTGCGCTTGCTCATGAGCGTATAGTTGAGGTTGAGCTTGTTGAACTCATACTGGCGGGGACGGTTGTCGTCGAGGTCTTCGCCCTTCTTTACCCAGTCCACGAAGAGGTCGTAGAGGGGGCGGTGAGGCACGAACTCGAGTGTACAGAGCGAGTGGGTCACGCCCTCGAAGTAGTCGCTCTGTCCGTGTGCGAAGTCATACATGGGGTAGGCCTTCCATGTGGTGCCAGTGCGGTGGTGGGGATGGTTCACTACGCGATAGATGATGGGGTCACGAAAGTGCATGTTGGGTGCCGCCATGTCGATCTTGGCGCGCAGCACCATACGTCCCTCCTCGATCTCGCCACGGTTCATCTTTTCGAAGAGCTCGAGGCTCTCCTCTATGGGGCGGTTGCGGTAAGGGCTCTCGATACCGGCTTGTGTGGTGGTACCCTTCTGTGCGGCGATCTCCTCGGCGCTCTGCTCATCGATGTAGGCCTTGCCCTCCTTGATGAGGTCGATGGCAAAGTCCCACAGCTGCTGGAAGTAGTCTGACGCGTAGTACTCGTTGCCCCACTCGAAGCCGAGCCACTTGATGTCCTCCTTGATAGCCTCTACATACTCCACATCCTCCTTGGTGGGGTTGGTGTCGTCGAAGCGGAGGTTACACACGCCATTATATTTCTGTGCCATGCCGAAGTCGAGGCATATCGCCTTGGCGTGTCCGATGTGGAGGTAGCCATTAGGTTCGGGCGGGAAGCGGGTCTGCACCTTGCTTCCGTTCTTACCCTCGGCAAGGTCGTTCACCACGATTTGTTCTATAAAGTTGAGACTCTTTTTCTCAGTGCTTTCGTTTACAATTTGCTCAGACATATTTATCCTATTACAATTATGGGCGCGAAATTACTGCAAAATGAGCGAAAATGCAAGTTTCGATGAGTGAATGTAATAATAAATTGCAGGTATGGGCTTTGGTTTTAGTATTCGGCCTTCAGTCTTGTCAGTGCTCTCTGTATCATATCGTGCGTTCCGCTGCCGTCGCTGACATAACTCACAACCATTTCAGCATACTTAATGGCTTCCTGAAGGGTCTTGTTGGGCGCGGCTTGTTGTTTGGATTGATTGATGAGAGCTAGCAATTCGCTGAGGTCTTCGAGCTCGGCTAAGTTGCCAGGGCGCATGGTGTTGATGGCCGCATTCAAATTGGCAACTACTAACGGAAGGCTGTGGCTTATTGATTGTGGATTGCTGTTTTTTATGAGGCTGTCTGCAATGGCGTACTGCTCCATTAGTCGGGCGTATCCATAGGGTGCCCAAGGAGCATGATCGGGAACTTTGTTTGCGAGTGCGTGCCATGCCTCCTGTGCTTGCTTGCGTTCTTCGGCGATGAGTAATAGTGCTTGCAATTCGTTGAGGCTGGCATCGTTGTTTGTGTCGTTTCTGGTAGTGGCAATACGTAAATAGTGCGTTTGGTTGTGGTCGAGGGCATAGTCGGGTAGGAATGTGCGGCCATCCACGGTCAGCGTGTACATATTGCCGTGAGTCCCGCTTTCTGTCGTGGGGCGATTGGCGATGACATTCTCAAGGTTGCTATCTAAAGTAATGGTAGCCTCGTCCCAATTTTCAACGTCTGTGGTTCCCATGGCTAAGGGTCCATACATGAGTGTGCCTACCCACATAGGGGCAAATGGCGTATTGGTTTCGCCTGGGGCTGTGGCTGCGGTGGTCATTCGGTCGGGGCCATAGTTGATGTGTTTGGTGAAGGGGAGGTGTACCTCTACCACATCGCCCTTGCGCCAGCGACGGGTGGGGATGGTGACATAGCTGCTGGGCTCATATTCAGAGGCAATGCCCTTTCCATTGAGGGTAATCTTCACTCCTCCCGTGGCCCAATAGGGGATGCGTAGCTTCATGGAAAACGTGCCCTGTCCCTTGGTGATGCGTATGGTGCTGTGTTCGGCAGGCCAAAGGCATTCTTGCTCAAGGGTGATTCCCTGCTCCTCCCACTTGGCAACGGAGGGCATGTATAGTGCTATCCAAATGCAATCGTCAGAAGTGAAGTAAGTGGCTTCCTGGTACTTGACATGGCTCTCTGAGCCAGTTCCACCGCAGCAACTCTCCTGTGGAGTCCGATTGCCCCATGGCTTCGAGGCGTTGAGCCCCACGGCATAGTGATAGGTGGTAAGGTATTGCTCGGGGTGGAGCGACCCTACAATTTGATTGTAGAGCACGCGTTCGTAATAATCCATATAGCGAGCGTCATCGGGATTGAAGCAGTTGAGGTCCTTGGTGAGTTTGGCCAGATTATAGGCGCAACAGGTCTCGTTGAGCGTGGGGTTGGGGCACAACTCGCGCTGATGGTTCATGGCCACGTTGGTGTTCATGCTGAGCATCTGCGTATAGGGTTGACGGAACATCTCGCCATTGCCTACACCTCCCGTGGCATAGGTGTAGCGCCCCTGTGTGAGGGTCCAGAAATTCTCGGCTATGTTGTAGTAGTAGGTGTTGCCATTGCTGCGATAGCTGCGCAGTGCACTTGTGATTTTCGGGATGTGCTGATTGGCATGGCGGGTGCGTATGTCATCAATGTTGCGCGACAGAGGCTCATAGAAGGCCGGTGAGTCGAAATAGTTGGATGCCTCGATGAGGCGTGCCTTCTCGGTGGGGTTGTCCACCATCTCGGCAAGGCGTGCCAACGATTCGCCCGTGCCGCCATCTTCACCGGCGATATACATATTCCACATCTCGTAGCGGTTGCCCGGTGTGGCGCGTCGTTCCTCGCGTGTGCCCTCGTTCTTTACGTAGGTGCGGTAGTGTACTCGGTTCCATATCCACAGTCCCATGTCTTTGGCTATGAGTAGTGCCTTGGAGGCAATGGTCTTGTCGTCTATGTAGGTTGCGATGTCGATGAGGCCTGCCAATTGTTTGTGTATGGCGTAGTAGGGTGCCCACACCCATGATTCGTTGTTGTATCCGCGATACATCTCGATGAGTGCAGGGTGGTGTGCGGGGATGGCATTGAGGTAACCATATCCGTATTGTTCCCATTGGGTCTTATGTCCATCGAAAGCAGCCCATGTGCCATGCATCGTGCGTAGCTCAGCTTCAGGAGCAAAGTCTCGTGCTTCCCAGTAGCGTCCCAGCGAGTCGTTCCACACGAAGGTGCGCTCTTGGCATAGGCGTAGTTCGTCCACCATACGGCGTATGCGGTGGCGCAGTGTGTCGCGTTGTCTTTCTTCGGTACTACTGGCAAAGGCAAAGGCGAGGGCCGACATATAATGCCCCGAGCCGTGTCCCTTGAGCTTGGTGGTCGGTGAGTCCCAACCGTCGGATATGGTGTACCCTTCTGTAGAAAGTCCGTAGGTGTCGCGGTAGTTGTAGAGTTGTTGGGTGATATCCCACGAGAGTATCTCGCGAATGGCGAGGTCGCGGTTCGAGGTGAGGCGGTTCTTGCCGGTGAGGCGCACTCTGCTGAGTGGTATGGGTTCGGCTACGGGGTGATGGTTCGGAACGTCGTATGCCTTATCGCTCACCACCACATCAGCTGTTATGGGAAACCCCTCGGGAGTGGTGTTGTCGCCCGTGATATATCCCCCAACGGTGTATCTTGTGCCTGCGGGGAAGCGCGAAGCGTCGGCCATTTCCTGCTCGGTGGCAAGTGCGGCATTGTCCCATCGCACCTGGCGGTAGGCTTGTGTGCTGTCGCTATAGGTTACGCGTACTTGGTAGGGTAGGCGAGGAACTGTCCCTATGGGGCAGGTGACACTGATGCTTTCTACGTGTTTTATGACGCGTTCTGTTTGTTGGGCAGTGGCGGTGACAGTGCACCATACCAGTATCTGTAGGAGTAAAAACTTCGCTTTGTTCATCGTTGCTCGTATGTTTATACTTTTGCAAAGTAAGCAAAAAAAGGGGAATAATGAAAATCTTCTTTCCCGCGTGCAGATAAATTCGAAACAAACCATTATTTTTGTAAACGAAACAAAAAATCTGAAAGCTATGATGAAGACATCTTTCTCTTGCACTACGAAGAAGTGCTTCGGATTATTGGTGTTCGCACTGATGGGACTCGGCATTGCCCGCGCTCAAGTGATAACCTTCTATACCCCTCGTACGGTGCATGTGGTTAAGGCTATGGATGATGCGTACCAAAAGGAGTCGCAAGTCGTGATTGCCACACCCGAGAAGGTGAAGGTGAACAAGCGCGTGGAGGGAACGACCACGACATATAGCACCTCGGCCCTCACCGTGAAGGTGGAGCAGGGTAGGGTGGCGTTCTACGACGCGCAGGGCCGCCTGCTCACGGCAGAGGGTGAGAGCACCTATACACCTATCACCGAAGGTCCCGACAAGGGTGCCTACCGCGTGGGACAAGCGTTCAGCGTCGAGGCCGACGAGGCTATCTACGGCATCGGGCTGGTGCAAAATGGTAAGCTCTCGCAACGTGGCGAGAACCGCCGTATGGAGCAGAGCAATCTCGAGGACTATGCACACATATACCAGAGCATCAAGGGATATGGCATCTATTGGGAAAACTATTCGCCCACACGGCTCGTGACCCCCGAGGAGGGTGTCAGTGGAGAACTGGTGCTCGAGAGCGAGGTGGGCACGGCGGTGGACTACTACTTCACTTATGGTGGCGATGCCGACGGCGTGATTGCCGAGTTGCGCCATCTCACGGGCAAGGTGCCCATGCTTCCGTTGTGGACCTACGGATTCCACCAGTGTCGCGAGCGTTACAAGAGTCAGGCACAACTGCTCGAGGTGGTTCGGCGCTATCGTGAGCTGGGTGTTCCCTTTGACGGCATCATTCAGGACTGGCAGTATTGGGGCTCCAACTATACCTGGAACGCCATGGAGTTTATCAACGATGAGTTCAGCCATGCCCAGCAGATGATTGATGAGGTACACGACAAGAACGCCCACATCAGCATCTCCATCTGGTCATCGTTCGGGCCCCACACCAAGCAGTTTGCCGAGCTCAAGGAGAAGGGGCTATTGCTCGACTTTGAGACATGGCCCCAGAGCGGACTTCCCTTCTGGCCTCCCCGTATGGACTACCCCAGCGGTGTGCAATGCTACGATGTGTATTCGCCTGAGGCACGTGACATCTATTGGAAATACCTGAGCCATCTGCACGGTATGGGCATCGATGCCTGGTGGATGGATTCTACCGACCCTGACCATCATTCCTATAAAGATTCCGACCTCGATGAGCTCACCACGATGGGCTCGTATCGCTCGGTGCGTAACATCTATCCCCTGATGGCGGTAGGCGGTGTCTATGACCATCAGCGTGCAGTAGATTCCACGAAGCGTGTGTTCATCCTCACCCGTAGCTATTTTGCCGGTCAGCAACGCTATGGTGCCAACACGTGGAGCGGTGATGTGGGTTCGTCGTGGGAGAACTTCCGCAAGCAGGTACCCATCTGCCTCAACTATACGCTCACGGCCAATCCGCATGTCAACACCGATATCGGCGGTTTCTTTGCCGGAGGATATAGCACCAAGGGGCACAACTCGGCGACACGTAATCCGCAGTACCATGAGCTCTATGTGCGTTGGATGCAGTTTGGCGCCTTCTCTCCCATGATGCGTAGCCACGGTGCCGATGTCTATCGCGAGATCTATCATTATGGCAAGCCTGGCGAGCCTGTCTACGATGCCCTGCTCGAGGCTATCCGCCTGCGTTACCGTCTCATGCCCTATACCTATAGCCTCTCGTGGCAGGTGAGCAGGCATGACGACTCCTTCATGCGCGCGCTCTTCATGGACTTCCGTGACGATAAGGCGACATGGAACAATAACCGTGAGTTTATGTATGGCCGAAGCCTGCTCGTGTGTCCCGTGCTGCACCCTCTCTACACCAAGGAGCAGGTGGAGTGGACACGTGAGGACTACCCCGTGATTGATTGGACGGCCGAGAGGAGCTATGAGGTGTATCTCCCTGCCGGGGCCCAGTGGTATGACTACCACACGGGTGTGCGCTACGAAGGCGGACAGACCCTCAACGCCTCCGCACCCCTCGCCACGATGCCACTCTACGTAAAGGCGGGTAGCATCATCCCTCTCGGACCCGATGTGCAGTATACCGACGAAAAGCCTTGGGACAACCTTGACATAATCGTCTATCCCGGTGCCGATGCCGAGTTCACGCTCTACGAGGATGAGGGGGACAACTACAACTACGAGAAGGGACTCTACTCGACCATCACCTTCAAGTGGAACGACAAGGCCCGCACCCTCACCGTCGGCAAGCGTCAGGGTAGCTACCCCGGTATGCTTGCTACCCGCAAGTTCAATGTCAAGGTCGTTGGCGGTGCCGAGAAGGTGGTGACATATAACGGAAAACAACAGAACATAAGTGTCAAATAAAAGAAAAAACCGAACAACAATGAAGAAACAGATCAACACAACAGCTGCTCCCGCAGCTATCGGCCCTTATAGCCAGGCTATCGAGGCTGGTGGAATGGTATTCGTGAGCGGTCAGCTCCCCATCGACCCCGCTACAGGCGCCTTTGCCGAGGGTGGCATCAAGGAGCTCACCCGCCAGTCGCTCACCAACATGAAGGCCATCCTTGCCGAGGCAGGTCTCACCATGGCCAATGTGGTGAAGACCACCGTATTCCTCGCCGACATGGCCGACTTTGCCGAGATGAACGAGGTGTATGCATCGTTCTTCGAAGGCGTATGTCCCGCACGCTCTGCCGTAGCCGTGAAGACCCTCCCCAAGGAGGCTCGCGTAGAGATCGAGTGCATCGCCGTGCGATAAGACCGATTCGTTTGTGCGAAAAAAAAGAAGAGAGCCACTGCAGTGGCTCTCTTCGTGTGTCTATACGACCCTCTCTTTTAGTTCTATTCTCCCTCTTTTTCTTCGAGTGCAGCAATCTTCTTCAGCACGAGCTGGGCGTCGTCTTTGAGCTTTTCCATCTTGCGCTGCATCTCGGCCACGAGGCTGTTGCCGCTCTTGCTTGATGCGTTGAGGAAGCCGAGGTTGTTCTCGTAGGTCTTGATTTCGCCACACATGTTCTCGTAGATGCGCAACAGGCGCTCACGCTCACGAGCAATGTTGGTACCCTCCTTGATGGAGTCTTTGAAGCGTGCCACCTTGCGTGAGGCTTCGTTCTTGCGGAAGGTATCGAAGAGTGTGTCGATGAGTGCCTTGTACTGCTTGTACACCTTGTCCTTGTCGCGGAAGGGTACGTGGCCGATGCTGTTCCACTCCTTGATGAGGTCGTGCATCTTGGCTTGGTCCTCGGCGGTGGCAGTCTCGGGGTTGATGGCTGTCAATGCCTCGATGACGGCACGCTTCTTGGCCAGGTTGTCCTGCTCCTCGCTACGCTGCGATGAGGTGGCAGCCTTGCGTGCCTCGAAGAAGGCGTCGCAGGCGGCGTTGAAGCGCTTCCAGATGGCGTCAGACTGTTTCTTGGGTACGGCGCCTATGGTCTTCCACTCCTTCTGCAGGGCGGTGAGCTTGTCGGCTGTCGATCTCCAGTCGGTGCTGTCCTTCAATGCCTCGGCCTTCTCGCAGAGGGCGGTCTTCTTCTCCAGGTTGACGGCCAATCCGTCCTTCATATCCTTGTAGAACTCAGCCTTGCGCTGGAAGAAGGCGTCGCATGCGGCGCGGAAGCGCTCGAAGATCTTGTTGTTCATCTTCTGCGGTGCGAAGCCGATGCTCTTCCACTCCTCCTGCAGGGCGATGACCTCTTGGGTCTTGTCGTTCCACTGGTTATAGGTCTCCAGTGCGGCATAGTCGATGCCCTCTACCTTCTCGCACAGGGCAGTCTTCTTCTCCAGATTATCGTTCTCGCGCTGCTTCAAGGCTTCGAAGTGCTGCTGGTGACGCTTGTTGACGGCTGTTGAGGCCTCCTTGAAGCGGTTCCACACCTCCTCGCGCAGCTCTCGGGCTACGGGGCCTATCTCGCGGAACTCGTCGTGGAGCTTCTGCAACTGGTGGAAGGCAGAGATGACATCCTGCTCATCGGCCAACTTCTCGGCTGCTTCGCACAGGCGGTTCTTGGCCTCGAGGTTCTTCTTGAAGTCATATTCGCGGAACTCGATGTTGAGTTTCAATATGTCGTAGAAGCGCTCCGTCAATGCCTGGTAGCGTTTCCAGAGGTCGCTCACCTTGGGTGCCGGCACCTCGCCGATGCCCTTCCACTCCTGCTGCAGGGCCTTGAAGTCATTGTATGATGCCTGCTCCACATCTGTGTTGTCGAGCATTGCCTGTAGGCGATCCAGGATGGCCTCCTTGCGCAGAGCGTTCTCTTCGCGCTCCTGCTCCACCTTACGCTGCTGTTCGGCACGTGCCTCTCTGATGATGGCCATGGCCGCCTTGTACTCGTTCTCCTCGGTGCTGTCCACCTTGAAGTCCTCGGGTGCAAAGCCACCCTCGAGATGGGCTTGGCGGGCTGCCTCTATAGCTGCACGATGCAGTTTATAGAAGGCTTGTTTGAGTTGCTCCAGTTCCTCCTTCGATGCATTCAGGGGGTCTTGGGCAAGCTCCTTTACGCGTATGATGATGTCGGCAGTGCCCTCATAGGTGCGCTGTTCGGCGGGTTGCTCTTGTTGTGTCTGGGTAATCTCTACGGCTGTGGTCTCCTGTTGCAGAGCTTCAGCTGAGGGGTTCTGATTTTCCATTATTCTATATCGAAATTAAATTGTTGTTATGCTAAATAGTCTGCAAATAACGTAATTTAATATGATATAAACTAATTTTTACGCTGTTTTTTTTGATTCCCAAGGGGAAAAGCAGGGTCAACAATGTCTATATCCTGTTTCGATACTCGCGGGGCGAGACACCCGTGACGCGCTTGAAGTATTTGCCGAAGACGGATTGGGAGGGGAAGTTCAGCGTGTCGGCAATCTGCTGGATGGTCATCGTGGTGGACGAGAGCAGCGCCTTGCACTCGGTGATGACGTACTGCTCGATGAAGTCGAGCGCGGGGATGCCGCTCTTCTCCTTCACCACCGAGGAGAGGTACTTGACCGTCACGCACAGCTCATCGGCATAGAACGACACGTCGCGCGAGTTGCGGAAGTGGCGGTGCACGAGTTGCGTGAAGCGGGCATAGAGTTCGTCCTTGCGCCCCGAAGAGCTATCGAGCGAGGGATGCTTGGTGTTGGAGAAGCCGTAGAACACGGCCAGCGTGAGGTGCTTGGCGGCCTCGAGCTTATAGGCTGTCTGCGCACGGCGCATGAGGTCGAGCAGCATCTGCATGTAGAGGTTATAGACATACACCACGTCGCTCCCCTCCTGCAGGGCATTGTCGAGGATCGATGTGCGCAGGGGATGCACACGGTCGGTGTTGAGAAACATATTGTCCGTGAAGGCCTTCGAGTAGACCAGCGCCTTGTACTCCAGGTCGTCGGAGTGCTCGTGAAATTGGTAGGTGGTGTCGGCCAAGATGGTGAGCACGGCAGGCGCCTTCACCGTGTACTCCTTCATGCCCACCGACACGTGCGCCCAGCCCTTGTCGTAGATGATCATCGTGGTGACGTCGACCTTGAAGCAGCCCGTCGGGAGGTCCAGCATGGGGTGCTGGGGGATGACGATGACATCATTGCCGATGCGATAGTTGGCGGGGGTGACGTCGTTGATACGCTCGCGCCAGCGGAGATAAGGGATTGTCTGTGCCATAGTCTGTATAAGAATCTGTTTGAATTTTACCGTTAATATGTTTTCTTGTTGACTTTTCGGTTTATTTGAGGTTATTTTTGGTACCTTTACCCTCTCGGTTCTTGCAAATAGACCACTATTTGCTGCATCCCGAGAGTGCAAATCTACTCAAAAATTCCTCTCAACTGAACTCGAAATAAAATCCAAACAGATTCTAAATCGTATTCGCAAATGTACAAATAATTCTCCATCCCCTCGGCTTAAAATTCGTTAATAAAGGATATTCATGCCAATAGCGGGGATTTTCTGACCAATTATTAAGGTTGGGGACACATATACTATCAACCTCTAAAGCCAACACGCCACAAGGTAGCCAAGCCGTAACTCGGCTGGCATCGCCGACAACTTCTGAAAATATAAAAAAGAATAAAAAAACGAGAGAAATATGGCTTGCGGCTTGGTGGTTTGAAATCCTGTTCGTATTTTTGCGAACAAAATAAACGATTACCATACAATGGCAAACAAAGATTACACCATCAAGCAGGAGTTGGTAGCCCGCTTCGCCAAGGCGATGGGGCATCCGGCACGCATAGCGATACTGCAGTTCCTGGCCAAGCAGGACACCTGCTACTTTGGCGACATACACGAGGAGTTGCCCATAGCCAAGGCTACCGTATCGCAGCACCTCAAGGAGCTGAAGGAGGCGGGACTGATACAAGGTGAGGTGGAGGCGCCCAAGGTGAGGTACTGTATCAATCGGGACAACTGGCAACTCGCACGAGGACTCTTCGGCGAGTTCTTCGACCACCCTGCATGCAAGAAAGAGGGCTGCTGCGAATGACAGCCTCTTTTTTTAGATATAATGTTCGTTATTTTACGAATTACAAACAACCACTATGATATGTATATGAGAAGAGTTCTATTCATGCTTACCCTATGCTTGGGTATGGGGGCTTGCTCGAACAGTACGGGCAAGGCCACGGCTCACCAGAAGCCGACAAGGAGTGACGTGGTGGAGGTGCTTTACTTTCACGGTGCGAGACGCTGTGCCACTTGTATGGCTATCGAGGCGAACACCCGGGAGGTGATCGAGTCGGCCTATGCCGAGGAGTTGAAATCGGGCAGACTGCTCTTTCGTTCGGTAGACATCTCGGAGGAGAGGGCTATCGCTGAGAAGTACGAGGTCAGTTGGTCGTCGCTTATTATCGTCGACTATGACAAGAGTGGTAAGGAGCGCGCGACCGACCTCACCGAGTTTGCCTTTGGCCATGCCCGCAAGGCTCCCGAGGAGTTCAAGGCTGGCTTGTCGGAACGGATAATAGAACGGCTAAACAACTGAGACGATGGAGTGGCTACAATCATTGCTGGATAGTTCCACGACACCTGCTGTGACGGCATTTCTCCTTGGGTTGCTCACGGCGCTGTCGCCCTGTCCGTTGGCTACCAATATTGCTGCCATCGGCTACATCGGCAAGCACATCGATAGCCGTCGAGGGATGTTCGTGCAAGGGTTGCTCTATACCTTGGGGCGCACGGTTGCCTACACGCTGCTTGGTGTGGTGTTGATCATCGTCGTGCGGAGTGGGGCAAGTGTGTTTGGCATTCAGAAATTCATTGCCACCTATGGCGAGATTATGCTTCCCCCTGCCTTGCTGCTCATCGGTCTGTTTATGCTCTTTGGCGACCGACTGCGCCTGCCATCGCTTGGCATGGGCGACAGGGGCGAGCGGCTTGCCCGCCGGGGAGGCGTAGGGGCGCTGCTGCTGGGCGTGCTCTTTGCCCTGGCCTTTTGCCCCACGAGCGGCGTGTTCTACTTCGGTATGCTGATACCGATGTCGGCTACCGCGACGATGGGTTACCTGCTCCCTGTGCTCTTTGCCCTTGCAACTGCTCTTCCCGTGCTCATCGTGGCGTGGATATTGGCCTTCAGCGCAGGACAGATAGGGGTGGTCTATGGCAAGATGCAAGCCATACAGCGGTGGCTCAATATTGTAGTGGGCGTGCTCTTCATCGGGATAGGGATATATTATTGTGTAACGATTTATTTATAGCAAACTATGGAAGTAAAAGTATTGGGTCCGGGTTGCGCCAAGTGTAAGACAACCTATGCTACTGTCGAGAAGGTCATCAGGGACAACGGCCTCGATGCCACGCTCACCAAGGTGGACGACATCGTGGAGATGATGAGGTACAACATCCTCTCCACCCCTGCCGTTGTCATCGACGGGGTGGTGAAGGTCAAGGGATATGTGCCGAGTGAAAAGGAGGTTAAAGCACTGTTAGGACTATGATACAGCGATTTGCCGA
>JAZRFA010000125.1:0-4634 GCA_045661085.1 Bacteroidaceae bacterium | reverse complement strand
ACATAATAACTTAAAATCATACATCATGAAATCGTATCTTAACGAATGGGCAGAGCGTTATCGTGCCGACCTCACTGAGAATATCATGCCTTTCTGGCTTCGTCATGGACTGGACCGCGTGAATGGCGGTATCTACACCTGCGTCGACCGCGATGGTTCGCTCATCGACACCACCAAGTCGGTATGGTTCCAGGGACGCTTCGCCTTCGTGGCATCATTTGCCTACAACACTATCGAGAAGAACCCCGAATGGCTGGCTGCAGCCAAGAGCACCATCGACTTCATCGAGGCACACTGCCTCGACACCGATGGCCGCATGTACTTCGAGGTGACTGCCGACGGCCGTCCCTTGCGTAAGCGCCGCTATGTTTTCTCTGAGTCGTTTGCTGCCATCGCCATGGCCGAGTATGCCAAGGCATCAGGCGACATGACCTATGCCGAGAAGGCACTCAACCTGTTCAAGGACATACGCCGCTTCATCGCAACCCCAGGTTGCCTGGAGCCCAAGTACCTCGACACCCTACAAGCCAAGGGTCACTCTATCGTGATGATTCTCATCAATACCGCTTCGCGTATCCGCGAGGTGATCAACGACCCCGTGCTCGACCAGCAGATTGATGAGTCGTTGGAGTCACTTAAGGACTTCGTGAAGCCCGAGTTCAAGGCACTGCTCGAGATGGTTGGCCCCAACGGTGAGTTTATCGACACCATCAACGGCCGCGTCATCAACCCCGGACACTGCATCGAGACGGCATGGTTCATGCTCGAAGAGGCCAAGCATCGCGGTTGGGACAAGGAGATCACTGAGCGTGCACTCCAGATTCTCGACTGGTCATGGCAGTGGGGATGGGACGAGCAATATGGCGGCATCATCAACTTCCGCGACTGCCGTGGACTGCCCCCACAGGATTACTCGCAGGATATGAAGTTCTGGTGGCCACAGACCGAGGCCATCATCGCCACCCTCTATGCCTATGAGGCTACAGGTGACGAGAAGTATATCGAAATGCACCGCAAGATTAGCGAGTGGACCTATGCTCACTTCCCCGATGCCGAGTATGGCGAATGGTATGGCTACCTGCACCGCGATGGCACCGTGGCACAGCCTGCCAAGGGCAACATCTTCAAGGGTCCCTTCCACATCCCCCGTATGATGATTAAGTCATATGAACTATGTAAGGAGTTGACAAAGTAACAGTGGTCTTATGAAAAAATATCTGTTTTTATCAATCGCACTTTTCTGTTCCTTGCTCAGCATGGCGCAGAACCGCGTCACTGTAACTTCTGCTCAACCTATGAGCGATGCTCTCTCAGGCCACTATGCCGGCTGGATAAAGGGAGAGCTCTCCACCTACGGAGGATGCAATTTCCCTGACGTACCCTGTGCAGATGGTGGTCAAAAGGTCTACTATCCCAAAGCCTATGGAGCTAGTGTGCAGGTTCCAGGTGGTGTAGTATATCTTGGTGGAATGAACACCGAGAGCTCACTCAGCGAGTGCGAGTTCATTGATGCCATTGATGGCAGCATCACCCCCATTGCTTCATTACCTAAGGCACTCGACAATTTTGCAGCCGCTTATTACGACGGCATAATTTGGGTTGCTGGCGGACAAAGCAACGGTGTACCTAACCAAGAGGTGTATGCCCTACCCTTCCCATGCGAAGGGAAAGCATGGACTATTGCCGCAACCCTCCCCGACGCTTGTCGGCTACAACCCTGTGTTGCCATACAGAACACTGCTGCCGGATTCTCGCTCTTCGTCTTTGGCGGCTATCAGCCAAAGGCCGGAGGTCAGGAAGCCAAAGTACACACCGATGGTGTATATATGCCCATCGCCGAACTTAAGAAGGGTAATGCCACACAATGGAAGCGTACTGCCCCTTCACTAGCCTGGATAGACAATACCTCTAACGGCTCCCGTGACCAACAGATACAAGCTATTGTAGGAAGCACCTGTAGCCCAATGGGCTATAGCCACGTATTGTTCTTTGGTGGTGTCAATCACGACATCTTCCTCAGTGCCATCACAGGCCAACAGGATAGCCTCTACCTGCGTCACCAACCCGAATGGTACCGCTTCCGCACAGATGTACTCACCTACCACACCATCACCGATTCGTGGGGTCTCCTTCCCGGCGACAGCCTTTTGGCTCGTGCCGGAGCTTGCCTCACCTCAGAAATTGGAGGCAAAGGTTGGAGTTATAGCGGTGGTGAGCTTATGCCCGGCGTGCGCAGCACCGATGTGAGCCACGTGGAGGTAACTAACGAAAAGCGCTTCGGTTGGCTCAACTGGACCGTTCTCGCTCTTTATCTCCTCGGTATGCTCGGCATGGGTCTCTACTTCATGCGTAAGGAGAATGGAACCGACGACTTCTTTAAGGGAGGCGGACGTATCCCCTGGTGGGCAGCCGGTATCAGCATCTATGCCACTATGCTGTCGGCCATTACCTATATGACCATTCCAGCCAAGGCGTATACCACCGACTGGACCTACTATCCAATGCTTTGGATGATACTTCTTGTCAGTTTCCCGGTTATCAAGTACTACCTGCCCTACTTCCGCAAGCTCAACGTGACCAGTGCATACGAGATATTGGAACAGCGTTTCAACCTCTTCACCCGTATGTTGGCCTCAACACTCTTCTGCGTGTTCATGATTGTGCGCATGGCCATCGTACTTTACCTTCCCTCATTAGCACTCACTGCAGTAACCGGTATCGACATCTACCTCTGCATCGTACTTATGGGATTGGTAACTATCGTCTACTGCACCATGGGTGGTGTCGAGGCTGTTATCTGGGGCGATGTGGTGCAAGGCCTCATCCTCGTATTTGGAGCTATTTTTGCTGTAGTATACCTTGCTATGGGTACCGAGGGAGGTATCAGTGGTTGCATCAATATTGCACTCGAAAATGACAAGTTGCGCCTCTTCGATTGGAGTAACTCGTGGTCGCAAGCCGCATGGTGGGTTATCATCATTGGTGGATTGGCCAATAACCTCATATCATATACCTCGGACCAGACCGTCATCCAGCGCTACCTCACCACCCCCGACGAGAAGTCGGCAGGACGCGGTATCTTGGTTAATGGTGTAATGAGCGTGTTCGTATCCGTAGCCTTCTATATGATTGGTACGGGACTCTACACCTTCTACAAGACACACCCTGCAGAGTTGGATGTTACCATGGGACAGTCCGATGCCATCTTCCCCTTCTTCATGATGAGCCAGATGCCCGCAGGTGTTGCAGGAGCACTCATCGCTGCCATCTTCGCCGCTACAATGAGTACTATTTCGAGCAATATCAATAGTGTGGCTACCGCCTTCAGTATTGACTTCTGGAAGCGTTTCCGCCCCACGACTACGGACTCACAACTCGTTGTTATCGCCCGCTGGGCTTCTGTAGTGAGCGGCTTGGTAGGCTTGGCTCTCGCCTTGTTTATGGCTACATGGAACATTCAGTCGTTCCTCGACTTCTTCAACGAGGCACTGGGCTTGCTCACCAGTGGCTTGGGTGGACTGTTCTTCATCGCAGTATTTATGAAGCGCGTCAAAGGCAATGCCGCACTGGCAGGCTTCGTTGCTGGTGAGGCCGTAGTGTTCTGGATGAGCGAGTACACCACCGCCAACTTCCTTCTTTTCGGAGCCATTGGTATGGTTGTAAGCATCGTTGTAGCATGGCTACTTTCGATTGGTTCATACTTCAAGAGGTAATCCAGTAGCGAATCCCAACGGAGCGTCTCTTCCCGAGCTTCCGTTGGGATTCTTTTCTAATAAAATTACAGACTGACACACTCACAACAATTACACCTATGAACAAATGGCTAACACTATTCTTTAGTATGTTTCTAGCGTGCAGTAGTTATGCACAAACAAAGAAAGACAAGATTGAAGAACCACAATTTCCAGGAGGACGCAAGGAACTACTCAAGTATATGGAAGAGAATATGGTTCACCCCGAAGAAATGCGCCGCTTAGGCATAGAGGGCGAGGTAGTTGTGGAATTCTTCGTAGAGCGGAACGGAGTAATCTCCGGGGTAAATGTAGTAAAGAAACTCACCAAGGAATTTGACGAAGAGGCTATCCGTTTAGTACGCAATATGCCCTACTGGGTCCCGGGGAAGAAGAATGGTGTTCCCGTGCGCTACAAGATGACTATGCCAATCAACTTCAAGATTAAGGTACAGGCAGAAAAGTATGTAGACTTGTCAAAATAACATCGGCAACACACACCTATACTCAATGTAATTTCCACAAATCAACACATAAAAAGAACGGGCTGGCAATCCAACCCGTTCTTTTGATTATAGCAACCGATCATTAGGTCTTCCTATATAATAGGTATATACACAAAAAAGAAAAGGATTTGCCCCATGGAGCAAATCCTTTTCATATTTAGAGGTTACTTGTATCAGATTAAGCCTCCTCAACGGCTGCCTGAGCAGCAGCGAGACGTGCGATGGGCACACGGAAGGGAGAGCAAGATACATAGTTGAGACCTACCTTGTGGCAGAACTTAACTGATGAGGGCTCACCACCGTGCTCACCACAGATACCGCACTTGAGCTCGGGACGTACAGCGCGACCGCGCTCTACAGCCATCTCTACGAGCTGACCTACACCGTTCTGGTCGAG
>JAZRFA010000124.1:0-16019 GCA_045661085.1 Bacteroidaceae bacterium | reverse complement strand
CGGTACGGAGGAACAGGCGGGTACGCATCTCCCAACGCATCACGTTGGCCCACTGGTTGCACAGGATGGGCAGGTCGCGGTATGAGTGGATCCAATTCTTATAGGTACTCCAGATGATGGTCTCTGATGTGGGGCGGATGATGAGCTCCTCCTCGAGACGTGCAGCAGGGTCTACAACTACGCCACTGCCATCCTCGGCATTCTTCAGTCGGTAGTGAGTCACCACAGCACACTCCTTGGCGAAACCCTCTACGTGCTCGGCCTCGCGAGAGAGATATGATTTGGGGATGAGCAGAGGGAAGTAGGCGTTGACGTGGCCTGTAGCCTTGAACATATCGTCGAGCTGACGCTGTATCTTCTCCCAAATGGCGTAGCCGTAGGGCTTGATGACCATACATCCACGCACGGCCGACTGCTCTGCGAGGTCAGCCTTCAACACCAAGTCGTTGTACCACTGCGAGTAGTTCTCGCTGCGCTTGGTGAGTTCTTTCAGTTCTTTTGCCATATATATCGTTGTGTTGATTTTTCGGTTTCAGTCCGCAAAATTAAGATTTTTTCATCGTTCCGGCATTCTTTTTTATGGAAAATGTAGGCAGAAGCTATTTTTTTAGTAATTTCGCACAGGATTTAGAGATATTCCATATTTACTAACGTTTAATAAAACTATCGTATGAAATTAAAGTTTTTTGCATTGAGTATGTGTGCTGCGTTGCTTTTTAGCTCTTGTGGCTCTTTGAAGAATACAGCCTGGGGCACTGCCATTGGTACAGCTGCAGGTACTGCCATTGGCTTGGGTATTGGCTACTGGGCCGACCGCAATGGTGATAGCAATACGGGTAAGATTGTAGGCGCTTCGGTAGGTGCTGCTGTTGGTGGTACCGTTGGTGCGCTCATCGGTAATAAGATGGACAAGGCCGCTGAGGCTGCCAAGGAGGTTGAGGGTGCTCAGGTTGAGTTGGTTGACGTAAACGGTTATCCCGCTGTGAAGGTTACCTTCGAGTCTGGTATCCTCTTCGGTTTCAATAGCTCTACTTTGAGCGATGAGGCTAAGGCTGCTCTCACCGAGTTTGCTGAGGTTTTGAAGGCTAATTCGGATGCTGACGTAGCTATCCTCGGTCACACCGACAATGTAGGTACTGAGAAGGCTAACCAGTCGGTGTCTGAGAAGCGTGCTAAGGCTGTGGCGGATTTCTTGAAAAAGCAGTCAGTGCCTGAGAATCAGATTAAGGACGTTCTCGGTATGAACTATAGTCAGCCTGTAGCCTCTAACGACACAGAGGAGGGCAAGGCACAGAATCGTCGCGTAGAGGTTTACATGTATGCAAGCCAGGCGATGATTGATGCTGCCAATGCTGAGGCTGCCAACTAAGAATCGGCCTAAAAAATAGTGATGAATACCCGGCCGAAAGGTCGGGTATTTGTTCTTTGAATAGAAACTTATATTTCTCCGTCTTATGAACCACATTACTCTCATCGGGTTTGCCATTATTTTTCTTGCCACCACGGCTGGTTCGGCTTTGGTGTATTTCTTCAAGCGTGATATTCCCAAGCGCACGAATGCCGTTATTCTTGGCTTTGCTGCTGGGGTGATGATTGCCGCTTCGGTGTGGTCGTTGCTCATCCCTTCTATTGATATGGCCGAGAGCGGGTTTGGTGCGTGGGCGTGGGTGCCTGCGGCGGTGGGCTTCCTGCTGGGCGGACTGTTCCTTGTGTTGCTCGACCACATGTTGCCGCACTTTCATGCGGGTACGGGGCACGAGGAGGGACCTCACGTGAAGGTGCACAAGAGTACCCGTCTTTTTCTTGCCGTGACGATTCACAATATTCCCGAGGGACTTGCCGTGGGACTTGCCTTTGGCGCTGCTGCCGTGAGTGGCGAGCCGGGTGCTCATTATGCGGCTTTGGGATTGGCTATCGGTATGGCCATACAGAATTTCCCCGAGGGCGCTGCCATTGCTCTCCCGATGCGTGTGGCTACGCGCAGCAAGCATAAGGCTTTCCTCTTTGGTATGGGTAGTGGTGCGGTGGAGCCCATTGCGGCCGTTGCGGGCTATGTGCTTGCTTCTGAGGTGGCCGTGTTGCACCCTTGGATGCTCGGCTTTGCTGCTGGTGCTATGATATTTGTGGTGGCCGAGGACCTTATTCCCGACTCAAACATTAACGAGTACCCTCACGCTGGCACGTGGGGTGTGATGTTGGGCTTTGTCTTGATGATGGTGCTCGACGTGGCGCTGGGTTAGAATGTTTAGTGTTTAGAGTTTAGGGGATAACTCCTACTTCCTCTTTACTGCTTGTCGTCTCCGAGCCATAGGCCGTAGTCGATGTTGCCGTCTTCACGGAAGAGGGCGCCGTAGCCTTGGCGGTAGTTGGCAGAGAAGGTGCCGTACCAGTAGTTGCCGTTGGCCCAGTGGTATATGCCTTGTCCGTGACGGAGTCCGTTCTTGGTTTCTCCCAGATAGAAATCTCCTCCTCCATAGTGGAGGCAGGCGAAGCGATAGGGTGATTGCTCGGCCTCTTCACGGCTGACGGGGAACTTCTCGTTGTCCTTGACGTAGCTGGTGATGATGCCCTTCTCGAGGCTGTAGTTGACGTGTCGCGTGTCGGAGCCTACGCGGCATACATCGCCCTTGATGAGAATACCGAAGACGCACGTCCCGTTGCTCCACTGTCCTATCCAGCGGTTGCCGTTGGCGGTTTGGTAGCTTCCCCATCCGAAGAACTTGCTGCCTCGTGAGTGCCCGTCGTAGCTGCCTCCTCCGTCGCTATAATGCACCACCGAGCACTCGGCGTTGATGACGTCGGTGAAGACTTGCTGCATATAGTCGGGTGCAAGTTCGTAGTACCCGTTGTCGGTCTGTGCATGTGCCGTGAAGAGGGCGCACGCGAGGCTGAGTATGAGGAGTGTGGTCTTATGCTTCATTGTGCTTGTTGGGTGTATAGGTTGTGGGTTTTGATGTATTGTGCCACGTCGGGGTGTAGCATATGGCTTGCGTCGTGCCCTGCGGCTATGTGCTGGCGCACTTCGGTGGAGCTGTAGGGGAGGAGCTTAGGGAGGCCTCTCCCCCCGCAAGACTGCTGAAGCAGACTCCTTTGTGAAGCTAAAGCTTCAGTCGTCGCAACCGACGCTCCTTTCGCGTCGGCCCCCGAAGAGAGGGGGCTCTCTTGCTTCGCGGAAATTATTTTTAGTTCCCCTTCAATGTCTCTTGGGTAGACGATGATGGGCGTTTCGCGTGCGATGTCCTCGCCGCAGTACCAGCGGTCGAAGCATTGCCAGTTGTCTTCTCCGATGATGAGGCTGAACTCGCACTCGGGGTAGGCCTTGCGCAGTGCCTGCAGCGTGTGGTAGGTGTATGAAGGGCGCGGTAGAGTGAACTCGAAGTCGCAGGCTCGGAGTGTGGGGTAGGGGGCTGTGGCGAGGCGTGCCATCGTCAGTCGCTCGTTTTCGTCGAGCAGGGTGAGGTCAAGCTTCAAGGGGTTCTGTGGGCTTACCATAAGCCACACTTCGTCCACCAGGCCTTGCTCGCAGATGTAGGCCGCGAGGGCGGTGTGCCCGAGGTGGATGGGGTTGAACGAACCTCCGAAGACACCTACTTTGGTTGAGGGTTGAGGGTTCATAGTTGAGAGTTTAGAGTTGAGGGTTGAGGGGGGGGACTGTGTTTTTGATTTTAATGATTTTCTTAGGCCACTTAGCATTTTGGCAATTTGGTCAATTAACTTATTTGCTTCAGCCAAATCGGTTTGTTCTTTTTGTAAATAACCTAAGTCGGTGGCGATGAGCAGTTGGCAATAGAGTTCCATTAGTGAGCCGTAGGCAATTTCCATGAAGTGCATCTGCTCTTTGGGAGAGGTGCGGCTGCCGCCTTCTGCAATGTTTGAGGGTATCGAGATTGCAGCTCTACGTATTTGGTCGCACAAAGCATAGCGCTCCTCTGCGGGAAAACTTCTCAATAACTGGTAAACAGTGGTTACCAGTTTTCGAGAAACATGCCAAACCTCTAATCTTTCAAAATTATACATGTTTATTCTTCTTACTCTCAACTCTCAACCCTCAACTCTCAACCCTCAACAAATCGTTTCACGATTTCCAATGCTTCGGCCTTGGCGGTGTCGAGGTCGTCGTTGATGACGATGCGGTCGAACTTGGGCGCGAAGGAGAGTTCATACTCGGCCTTGTCGATGCGTTGCTGTATGACCTCGGGTGCGTCGGTGCCGCGGCCTTCGAGTCGGCGGCGCAGCTCCTCCACCGAGGGGGGCTGTATGAAGAGCGAGAGGGCGCGGTCGCCATAGTATTCCTTGATGTTGCATCCGCCCACGACATCGACGTCGAACACGACGTGCTGTCCTGCTTCGAGCTGTCGCTCCACTTGCGCCTTCAAGGTGCCGTAGAAGCGGTCGGGGTAGACCTCTTCATATTCGAGGAACTCGCCGTCGGCGATGCGCTGGCGGAACTCCTCGGGGCTGAGGAAGAAGTATTCCACTCCGTGCTGCTCGCTGCCGCGCGGGGCACGGCTCGTGGCCGAGATGGAGAAGGCGAGGCCGAGGCCTTGCTGCATCAGGTAGTTGATGATGGTCGACTTGCCCGAACCTGAGGGGGCAGAGAAAATGATGAGTTTGCCGGTCATGACTATTTACTATTTACGAATTTACTAATTACAATTTATGTACGATTTGGCGATTTAGTAATTTGCGGGAACTGCGCCCAAATTGTCAAATAATTCAATGGACAAATAAATAGTAAATCGTAAATCGTTAAATTGTAAATCGGATTACATTACATTGAGCACCTGTTCCTTGATTTGTTCGAGTTCGTCTTTCATCTTCACCACGATGATTTGCATTTCGGCGTGGTTGCTCTTGCTGCCGGTGGTGTTGATTTCGCGTCCCATCTCCTGGGCGATGAAGCCGAGCTTCTTGCCCTGCCCGTGGCCTTCGCTCATCGTTTGGCGGAAGTAGCTGAGGTGGTTGGTGAGGCGTTGTTTCTCTTCGTTGATGTCGAGCTTTTCGATGTAGAAAATGAGCTCTTGCTCAAATCGGTTCTTGTCGTACTCTACGGCGAGGTTCTTCTGCAGGCTGTCGAGGATGCGTTCGCGTATCTTTTCGGTGCGCTCCACTTCGTAGGGCTCGATAGATGCGAGCAAGGCGGCTATGTTGTCGAG
The DNA here is from genome assembly GCA_045661085.1 of Bacteroidaceae bacterium. Classification (GTDB taxonomy): domain Bacteria; phylum Bacteroidota; class Bacteroidia; order Bacteroidales; family Bacteroidaceae; genus UBA1189. The sequence goes on along the minus strand of JAZRFA010000124.1, from coordinate 10,863 downwards.
TTTTTCGCAGAACTTCTTCTCCAGTGCGGCGCCCTCCTGACGACGGAAGTCCATGAGCTTCTCCACAGCCTCCTCGACTACGCTTCGTGCCACGGCCCACTCCTCGTCGGTGAGCTCCTTCACCTCGGTGCGTGTGAGCACGTCGGGCATGCGCAGCAGTGTGGCATACCAGTCGGTGGGTTCGGGGATTCCCGTAGCCTCGCTGATGGCTTTGATCTGTTGGTAGTAGCTCTCCACGAGTGCCTTATTGATGGGTGTGGCGAGTGCGGTGCTCTCCTCCTCAATCCAGAGGCTGAAGTCTATCTTTCCGCGCTCGAGCTGTTGTGCCACGAGGGTACGTATCTCCATCTCCTTCTCGCGATAGAGGGGTGCGATGCGCGTGGAGAGGTCTATCGCCTTGCTGTTGAGCGACTTCACCTCGGCATATATCTTCTTCGTTCCATAGGTTGCCACAGCCTTGCCGTAGCCGGTCATCGATAGTATCATAGTTCTTTCGCTTCTGTTTGTTGTTAAGGATTACAAAATTAGTGCAAGCCGAGAGAAATGCCAAATTTATTTGAGCATTTCCAAGGCGCAGCCTAATTTCAAGCTGCAAAGCAGATTAAAATTAGTGTATGGCGAGAGAAAATCCAAAACTTGTTCGTTCTTTTGTTTCTTAAAGCGGGGTTTTATCGCTCCTGCCTTATCGTTCTATCTCACTTGCCTCGTGATTTTGTCTAGCCTGCGGTAAATTTTTGTCGCACCTCTGATTTTTAGATAGCGGCTCAATTTGCAGTTTTTCTTTCGCAAACCCAAATATTTTTTGTATCTTCGCACGATAATTATGAAGGATATTGCAATCATCTCTCCCGCAGTCTTTGAGACTGGTCATTACCAAGCCGTATGCCGCCTGATGGGGCAGCTCACGACGCGCGGCATCGTGCTCACGGTCGAGGATTATGTGCGGCTCGTGCAGTCACCGTGCAGTCGGCTATTCCTCTTGCTCTGCGAGGGCAGGGTGGGGGGTATGCTCACGGTGGGCACATACCTCAGCCCCACGGGAAGCAAGGCGTGGATTGAGGATGTGGTGGTCGACGAGGCTTTGCGTGGCAGCGGCCTGGGCCGTGTGCTCGTGGAGCACGCCATCGGCTATTGCAAGGAGGAGGGTATCGGTACGGTGTACCTCACCTCGAACCCCAAGCGAGTGGCGGCCAATGGATTGTACCAGTCGATGGGTTTCGTGCGCAAGGAGACGAATATGTATAAAATGAATTTGACGGAATGAGTACAGGACGACTATATGTGGTGCCCACGCCTGTGGGAAACTTGGAGGATATGACCTTTCGCGCCATTCGCGTGTTGAAGGAGGCCGACCTCATCTTAGCCGAGGATACGCGCACGAGCGGTATCCTGCTGAAGCATTACGAGATTAAGAACACGTTGCAGTCGCACCATAAGTTCAACGAGCACAAGACCATCGAGCCCCTCGTGCAGCGTATGCTGGCGGGCGAAGTGGTGGCTCTCGTCTCCGATGCCGGTACGCCGGCCATCAGCGACCCGGGCTTCCTCCTTGTGCGCGAGTGCGTGCGCCACGGCGTCGAGGTGCAGTGCCTTCCCGGTGCCACGGCCTTTGTGCCCGCTCTCGTGTCGTCGGGTCTGCCCAACGACCGCTTCTGCTTCGAGGGCTTCCTCCCACAGAAGAAGGGCCGTCAGACACGCCTCTTGGCGTTGCAAGCCGAGCATCGCACGATGATATTCTACGAGTCGCCCTACCGACTGGTGAAGACGCTCACGCAGTTTGCCGAATACTTCGGCCCCGAGCGCGAAGTGGCCGTGTGCCGTGAAATATCGAAGCTGCACGAAGAGACCGTGCGCGGCACCCTCACCGAGGTCATCGCCCACTTCACCGCCACCGAACCGCGAGGGGAGATAGTGGTTATCCTAGGTGGTAGCGGCCTCCCCCAGCCCCTCCCGAAGAGGGGTGACTCGGAAGAGGACGGCAAGGAAAACTCATTACGAAAGAGAAAGAAGAACGATTAACAATACTTTAGTAGCCAAACCCTTCGCGATGCCTAAAAGCTCCCTCCCTTTGGGGGAGGGCGGGGGGAGAGGCCGATTACGACGAATGAAGAAAACCCTATACTTGATATTGCCCGCACTGCTCGTGCTGTGCGGATGCTCAGAGAAGATATTCCCCACACGTGGAGTGAAAGACACTGGCGCTGCCCAAGTGACGAGCACCGACCAACCTATGAAGATGGTACCTGTGGCGCAAGACGTGCCCGCGGAGATCGCGGAGGAAGACCCAATGGCAATGATGGCGGTGGAGCGCACCCCCATCCCCGAGGCGTGGACCAAGATTGAGGACGACTCGCTCGTGGTGCTCGAGAGTATGTCGGGCGAGCTCGACAGCTTGCTGGGAAGTTGGTATGCGCAGACCTACCTGATGGTCGACACCACGTGCACCTCCACCACGACAAACCCCGTGTTCACCGACACGGTGTATACCGACCGCTTGGCCAATCTCCCCTGCGTCGTGCCCATGACCTATAACCAGCCCGTGCGTGCCAACATCGACCGCTATGCTACGAAACTGCGCCACCAGGTGTCCTATATGCTCGGAATGATGGAATACTACGAGCCCCTCATCGAGCAGGCCCTCGACGTCCACGGTGTGCCCAACGAACTGAAGTATCTCCCCGTCGTCGAGTCGGCCCTCAACCCCGTAGCCGTGTCGCGCGTGGGAGCCACCGGCTTGTGGCAATTCATGTACAGCACTGGCAAGCTCTATGGCTTGAAGCAGAATAGCCTCGTCGACGACCGTCGCGACCCCGTGAAGTCCACGTGGGCAGCAGCCAAGTACCTGCGTGCCCTCTACGACCGCTTCGGTGACTGGAGCCTCGCCATCGCCGCCTACAACTGCGGTCCCGGCAACGTGAACAAGGCCATCTACCGCTCGGGCGGCAAGACCGACTTCTGGGACATCTACTGGTATCTCCCCCGCGAGACACGCGGCTACCTGCCCGCCTTTATCGCCGCCACCTACATCATGACCTACCACGCCGAGCACGGCATATGCCCCATGGATAGCAAGCTGCCCTTGGCAACCGACACGATTATGGTGAACCGCCTACTCCACTTTGACCAGATTGTTGCCGTGTGCGACATCGATATGGAGACCCTGCGTGGGCTCAATCCCCAGTACAAGGAGAACGTCATTCCTGGTAAGTTCCTTCCTGGCTCGCTGCGCCTCCCCGAGGATAAAATACGAGACTTCATCCTCTCGGGTGACTCGATATACAACTATGAGCGCGAGAAATATTTCTCTGCCGAAAAGGTCAAGGTGCTCAAGAACCAAGCCACTAATAGCGGCTTCGTCATCCACAAGATACGCAGCGGCGAGAGCCTCTCGACTATTGCGCGCCGCTACCGTGTGACCATCGCTGAACTGAAACGCTGGAACGGCCTTAGGAGCAACAACATCGTGGCCGGCAAGACACTGAAGATATACCCGAGATAAAGCCCCTCACCGCTATGAATACCGACAAGGAACAAGCCGAAGAGAAACTCATCAACGAAGCATTCCAAGGGATGCTCAGCACCTATCTCGCGTCGAAGCACCGCAAGAAGGTCGACATCATCACCCGCGCCTTCAACTTTGCCAAGCACGCCCACAAGGGCGTCCGCCGCAACTCGGGCGAACCCTACATACTGCACCCCATTGCCGTGGCGCGCATCGTGAGCGAGGAGATAGGCCTCGGTTCCACCTCCATCTGTGCCGCCCTGCTGCACGATGTGGTTGAGGACACCGAGTACACCGTGGAGGACATTGCCAACCTCTTCGGTCCCAAGATAGCGCAGATTGTCGACGGGCTCACCAAGATCTCGGGAGGAATTTTCGGCGACAAGGCCTCGGCGCAGACCGAGAACTTCAAGAAGCTGCTCCTCACCATGTCGGAGGACATACGCGTCATACTCATCAAGATTGCCGACCGCCTGCACAATATGCGCACGCTCGAGCACATGGCGCCTAACAAGCAGTACAAGATTGCCGGTGAGACACTCTACATATACGCACCCATCGCCTACCGCCTCGGACTCAATAAGATAAAGCTCGAGCTTGAGAATCTCAGCTTCAAGTACGAGCATCCTGAGGAGTATGCTGCTATCGAGGAAAAACTCGCCATCACACAGGCCGAACGCGAAAAGCTCTTTGCCGACTTCACCACACCCATCAAGGCGAAACTCGACGAAATGGGCGTGCAATACACCCTCTCGGGACGAATCAAGTCGCCCTATTCCATATGGCGCAAAATGCAGACCAAGCACCTCGCCTTCGACGAGATATTCGACATCCTCGCCGTGCGCATCATCTTCGAACCGCACAACCCCAAGGAAGAAGCCAACGAGTGCTTCAACATATACATTGCCCTCACGCAACTCTACCGTTCGCATCCCGACCGCTTCCGCGACTGGGTCAACCAACCCAAGACCAATGGCTACCAAGCCCTGCACATGACCCTCATGAGCCACCACGGCGAGTGGGTGGAGGTGCAGATACGCAGCCAGCGCATGGACGACATTGCCGAGCAGGGCGTGGCAGCACACTGGAAGTACAAGGAGAGCGGATATGTGGAGGAAGAGGAGAGAGACCTCAACCATTGGCTGCTCGCCATCAAGGAGATACTCGACGATCCGCAACCCGACGCAATGGACTTCCTCGACGCCATCAAGCTCAACCTCTACTCGTCGGAAATATTCGTCTTCACCCCCAAGGGCGAAATCAAGACCATGCCCCAAGGCTGCACGGCGCTCGACTTTGCATTCTCCATACACTCCGTGCTCGGCACACACTGCATTGGAGCCAAGGTAAACCACAAGCTCGTGCCCATGAGCCACGTACTGCAGAGCGGCGACCAAGTGGAGGTGCTCACCTCGAAGACCCAGAACGTGAAGTCCGAATGGCTCAATATGGTCACTACGGCCAAGGCACGTAGCAAGATACAAGGTATCCTGCGCCGCGAGGAGCGCGCTGCACTCAAGGAGGGCGAGCGCCTCATGGGAGAGTTCGTCGAGCGCGAGAACCTCACCCTCGACGTGCACAACACCGCACGACTCTGCCGCCTGCACAACTTTACTGAATACGACCAGCTGCTCATCGCCATAGGCAAGGGCACGCTCACTCTTGGCGATGCCGAGCGCAGCGCCCTCAAGGGCAGTTCATCGACAAGCAATATCTTTGGCCGACTTTTCGGCACAAGCAAGAAGGAAGTACCCTCGACCCCGAGTGCTTCATCCTCGGCCATCGTCGATTCGCAGAAAATCGACAAGAAACGTCCCCTCCTTCTTACCGACGAGTCGTTGCAGAGCAGCTACCATATGGCCGACTGTTGCCACCCCATTCCCGGCGACGACGTGCTGGGCTTCATCGATGACGATGGACAAATCGTTATCCACCAGCGCAAGTGCCCCAAGGCCGACAAGCTTAAGGCCGCCTACGGAAACCGCATTGTGGCAGCGCAGTGGAGCACCCACAAACTGCTCCACTTCTCCGTGTCGCTTAGCATCAAGGGAATCGACGGCGTGGGCGTGGTGAACCAAATCACCAACGTCATCTCTCAAGAGTTGAATGTGAATATGGAGCGCATCCTCATCGAGGCCTACGACGGAATCTTCGACGGCACTATCCGCCTCCGTGTGCACGATGTGGATGACATAAAGATTATTTGCGATAACTTGAAGAAAATCAATAATGTACGTTCCGTTGTGCGCGTCGATTGATGGGGCTTTGCTAATCCGCTAAGGCTTGATCTGTGACTCGAGCCGCTCCACCTCTCCTTGCACTTCCAAGTAGGGGTAGCGTTCCTTTAGCTCCTTTATCTTCGAAAGGTTTTGGCGGATAAACTGCTGGTACTGCTCCGATTCGGCATTGAAGGGACGATGCTCCAGAGCACGCACGACCTTCTCCCACTGCTGCATGAACTGCTGTGCACCGGCATCCACGCAATGCTCCACGAACTGTTTCCACACATAGTCCACGGCCTGTAGTGAAGGGTGCGCCATATCCTCGGCATAGAAGCGGTAGTCGCGCAACTCGTCCATCACAATCTCGTAGGCGGGAAAGTATTGCACCCTTTCCTGATACTTCGTACACAGTTCGTCAACGGCAAGTAGCAGCGTTGCCTTGCTCAGTTGGTTGCCGTGCAACCCATCCTTCAAGTGGCGCACGGGGCTGATGGTGAAGAGGATGCGCACGTTGGGGTTGACATTCCACACGCGCTCGAGCAGCGCGTCATATGTATCTACGATTTCCTCCACCGTGAGGCGTTGGCGGATGAACATCCGTTCGGGCACTTTATGACAGTTGCCCACCACACGTCCGTCCTCCTTCAAACGATACACCCACGCCGTGCCCAGGGTGATAATTAGCGTGTCGGTCTCGCCGAGCATCTGTGCCGCCCGCTCCATACGCGTGTTGATGTGAGCAAGCGCTTCTCCTCTTTCGGGCAGCGAGTAGGAGCTGTGGTGCAACCACGTGTTCCATCCCCCATCGGGGAAAAGCGTCAGCTCCTCCTCTGCCAATGGGCGGTAGTCCAACAGCGAGGTCAGCGCCTCGGCAATGGATAGGGGGTTGTAGAGCACGCCGAATGGGTTCACCTCTGTCCGCCACTTCATCTGCGCCAGCCTTCCGCCGATGTGTGTGGCAAAGCACGAACCCATCACCATCAGTCGTTGGTTGTGGGTAATCTTCGGCTGTAAAGACTCTATCTGAGTGGGGGTGAGGAGTTGCATATGACTCTCGTTTTGAATATCGTTTGACAAAGTTAGTGAATTTGGTCGAACGACACAAATTTGTGAAGATGTCAATTGCCGATTGGCAATTTATTATTACCTTTGTCCCATAATCTTTGTCGATATGGCTAAAGAGACAAGCAAGAATATTCTAAACACGATACAATACCCCGACGATTTGCGTCGCCTGAAGCTCTCGCAGCTGCCTCAGTTGTGCGATGAGTTGCGCCAATTCGTCATCAACGAACTCTCACAAAACCCAGGACACTTTGGCTCTACGCTCGGAGTCATCGAGCTCACCGTAGCACTGCACTATGTGTTCAACACTCCCAACGACCGCCTCGTGTGGGACGTGGGGCACCAGGCATACGCGCACAAAATCCTCACCGGTCGTCGCGAACAGTTCCACACCAACCGCAAGTATAAGGGCTTGAAACCCTTCCCCTCACCCGAGGAGAGCGAGTATGATACCTTTACTTGTGGACACGCCTCAAACTCCATATCTGCAGCACTCGGTATGGCTGTAGCTGCCAAGAAGCAGGGCGACGAGCGACGCCGCGTAGTAGCCATCATCGGTGATGGAGCAATGAGTGGCGGACTCGCCTTCGAAGGACTGAACAACGCCTCGGAGAGTGACAACAATATGCTCATCATCCTCAACGACAATAAAATGTCGATTGATCGATCTGTGGGGGGATTCAAACGCTATCTGCTGAGTCTCACCACCACGTCCAGCTACAACAAGTGGCGCTATCGCTTTGGCAAGGTGCTGGGTAAACTTGGACTGATGAACAAGGGCGGTCGCGAGCGCCTCATCCGCTTCAACAACAGCGTGAAGAGCCTCCTCACCAAGCAACAGAACATCTTCGAAGGTATGAATATCCGCTACTTTGGTCCCGTGGACGGACACGACGTGGTGGAACTCGTGCGTGCACTACGCACCATCAAGGATATGCGTGGCCCGAAGATGCTGCACATACACACCACCAAGGGAAAGGGCTTTGCTCCTGCCGAGGAAGTTCCTTCAGAGTGGCACGCACCCGGACTTTTCGATGCCGAAACCGGCGAGCGCTTCGAGAGCAGCGAAGAGGGCAAACCGCCTCGTTTCCAAGATGTGTTTGGTCACACGGTACTCGAACTTGCGCAGCAGAACAAGAAAATCGTAGGCGTCACTCCCGCTATGCCTACAGGGTGTTCACTCAACATTATGATGGAGAAGATGCCCTGCCGTTGCTTCGATGTGGGCATTGCCGAAGGCCACGCCGTGACCTTCTCAGGAGGTATGGCCAAGGATGGCTTGGTGCCCTTCTGTAACATCTACTCCTCATTCCTGCAGCGTGCTTATGACAATATTATCCACGACGTAGCCATCAGCCGCCTCAATGTGGTGTTCTGCATTGACCGTGGTGGATTGGTGGGAGAAGATGGCCCCACACATCACGGAGCCTTCGACCTCGCTTTCCTGCGCACAATTCCTAACTTGACCATCGCTGCTCCCTATGATGAGCACGAGTTGCGCCGTTTGATGTACACCGCCCAATTGCCCGACAAAGGCCCCTTTGCTATTCGCTACCCCCGTGGTCGTGGCAAGCTCGTAGACTGGCGCTGTCCCCTCGAAGAAGTCGAGGTTGGTCGTGGCCGCAAACTCCGTGATGGCAATGATGTGGCCATTCTCAGCATCGGTTCTGTGGGTAATCTTGCAGCCGAAGCCATTGAGCGTGTGGCAAGCAAGGGCATCAGCGTAGCACACTACGATATGCGCTTCCTCAAACCCATTGACGAAGACATTCTCCACGAGGTGGGCCGCAAGCATAAACGCATCATTACCCTCGAGAACGGAACCATTAAGGGCGGTCTTGGTAGCGCAGTGCTCGAATTTATGGCCGACAACGGCTATAAACCCGACGTGCACCGCATGGGCCTCCCCGACCAATTTATCGAGCACGGCTCCGTTCCCGAACTCTGCCGTCTGTGCGGTATTGACGCCGACAGCATTGTGCGAGCTATAGAGGAATGGTAATGGAAATCCTTCAGGAAAGGATAACGATAACGAATAATTGATAATACCATGCGTATCATTATCGCCGGTGCAGGTGCCGTAGGTACACACCTTGCAAAGATGCTAGCCGATGAACGGCACGACATCGTGCTGATGGACGAAGGCGAGGAACGACTAGCCAATCTGGAATCAAACTTTGACTTGATGACCGTTGCGGCACGTCCCACCTCAATCAATAGTTTGAAGGAAGTGGGAGCAGCAGATGCCGACCTCTTCGTGGCCGTAACACCTGAGGAAAGTACCAACATCACCTCATGCATCTTGGCCCACTCGCTTGGCGCTAAGAAGACGGTGGCGCGTATCGACAACTACGAATATTTGCAGCCCAAGAACAAGGAGTTCTTCAAGAACCTCGGCGTGGACTCGCTCATTTATCCCGAGATGCTGGCGGCCAAGGAGATTGCCGATGGCTTGCACCTGAGCTGGATACGCCAGTGGTGGGAGTTTAATGGTGGAGCGCTCGTAATGTTGGGCGTAAAGCTGCGTGAAAATGCTCTCATATTGGGAACCCCTATCTCTCAAATCAGAAAAGAGGAACCTTACCATATCGTGACCATCAAGCGTATGGGAGAGACTATCATTCCTAGTGGCTCCGACGAACTGCTTGCTGGCGACATCGTCTACTTTATGACCTCTAAGCGCTCGCTCCCCTACATCCGCAAGATTACGGGCAAGGAGGAACACGCTACCATCCGTAACTTGATGATAATGGGAGGTAGCCGCATTGCTATGCGGGCCACGCAGCTTGTAAGCAACGATATGAGCGTGAAGATTATCGATAGTGATATTAACCGTTGCCATTGGCTTACCGACCTGGTAGATGATAAGGTGATGATTATCAATGGTGATGGACGTGACTATGAGCTGCTCGAAGAAGAGGGAATCAGCGAGGTCGATGCTTTCGTGGCACTCACCGACAATTCGGAGACCAATATCCTTGCATGTCTCTCGGCTAAGCGCATGGGGGTGTTCAAGACCATTGCCGAGGTGGAAAACATCGATTACATTAGTATGGCCGAAAGCCTCGATATCGGTGCTGTCATCAATAAGAAAAAGATTGCGGCAAGCTACATTTATCAGCTCCTGCTCGATGCCGATGTAGAGAATGTTAAATGTCTAACCTTTGCCAATGCCGATGTGGCCGAGTTTGTAGTCAAGGAAGGGGCTAAGGTTACCCGTTCTTTGGTTAAAGATCTCACTTTGCCTAAAGGAGCCACTATTGGTGGACTCGTACGTGGCGACGAGGGAATCCTTGTGACTGGTTTTACTCAAATCCAACCTGGTGACCACGTGGTGGTGTTCTGCCTCTCGTCAATGATCAAGCGAATAGAGAAGTATTTTAATTAAAGCTAAAACGTCTTTTCCCTCTTCGCCCTCCTTGTCATTTGATTCATTCCGTATATCCACGGTGAGGATTCTTGTCTCGCGTGCGCGCGAACCATGAATACATAATATGCATATGATATGCGAAAGAGCGGAAATAGGGTACAGAATCTTTGTATTTGAGGGCACAGCGACAATGAAGGCCTTCAACTGAGTATCGCCGATCGGAATAAAAGATAAACTCTTTTCCCCTCGTGAGTATACCCCATTTTTACAACTCCTCCTCCCATTTCCCGCAGACTTGACAGATCTTTGCCAATGCTAAAAGAATCGTTCTCTTTCCAAAATCTCCTCTTTTTTTATGTTTTGCAACATCAATGTTTCAATTTTACTCAAATCCCTAATAGATTCATTTTATAGTGCTATTTGTAAATCAGACACTTATTAAAAAGTTTTAAATTTTCTCATAAAAAATTTCCAATAATGTTTGGTCAGTAATTTAAAAGTATCTACCTTTGCATCCGCAATCGAGAGGGACACCCCTTGAGGTTGTGATGAAGAGAGAGTTGTTTGAAAATATTTTCCATACAGACAAGTAGTACAAGAAGCAATGTTGTGATGTCGTCATGACATTGGGTAATTGAACGAACCGTCAATTTAAATTTCCTTTTAAGTAGATAAGGATACATCACGAGCAGAGTCAAAGGGAC
>JAZRFA010000123.1:0-12937 GCA_045661085.1 Bacteroidaceae bacterium | reverse complement strand
GGTTCTCCTCCTGGCAGAGCGGTGGCAAGGCTTCCATGGCATACCATGCGGGATTGGAAACGATATCGAGCCTCAGGCTCTTGTGCTCCAGGGTGGGGGAGTCGTTCGCCTGCAAGGCTTCGAAGAGGAACTCGCGCTTCTCTGTCCCGTTGCTATAGAGTGCCATGGTCTCGGTCACGAGCGTACGGTGCCGGAGTATGGGAATTGTCGCCTGCTCGGCATCGCTGTGGCGCAGGCTACGCACACTGATGTGATAGGTGAGAAAATCTTTTTTCGCAGGTGCGATAATCGGGAACGACACCGCAGTGCTACCGTTGGCCTCTATGGAGACGGTTTGGGAATATTCCTCATCGCCAATCTTTAGCAGTACCACCGCCTCTATCGGTTCATGGGTGCTGTTCGAAACCTTGGCGGTGAATGTGCAGCGGTCGCCCTCGTAGAGGAAGCGCGGCACGTGGGGTTGCACCATGAGGGGCTTGCGGGTGATGAAGTCGAGGCTCACACGCCCATGCTTCATCGTCTTGGTGTGGGCGATGCCCTTGACGTGCCACTGGGTCAGGAGGTCGGGAGCGGTGAGTGTAAAGGTAGCCCTTCCCTGCTCGTCGGTATGCAAGGTGGGGAGGAAGAGGGCGGTGTGGCTGAGGGCTGTACGTAGATGAATGTCGCTTGTCTCCTTGTCGCCTGCTTCTGCCGCCACCTCTTCATCCTGCAGTGCAACTTCATTAAGAACCATAGCCTCGGATTCAGATGTGTCGAACCCTGCGCGGTTCTTGGCCAGGCCCCGTATGGTGGGGAGTGACGTGCTATAGAAGATCTGTTTCTCGCTCAGGTCGTTGGGGAGGGTGTAGTATCTTGGTTGGTTGGGCGAGGGTGCATAGGCGTAGGTGTTGTTCTCCCAAGCCGATTGGCTGTTTTCGTCCATCTCTATACCCTTGCCCATACGCTGGGGTGCCAGGGCGATGTCCCAGTAGTTCTGCCCGTAGTCGTCGAGTGCGGCATCGTAGATGCTCAGTGTGAGCGCTGCCTGTACAGGGTCACCCCAATAGTCGCTGAAAGATAGGGTGCATTGCTCCGTGTCGCCTGGTTCGAGCGGGCTGCGCAGGGTGTCAAGGTGTACGTTCAGCTGGGCCGACTTGTCCTCGATGGAGAGGCTCTTGCGGCTGATTCTCTTGACACCCTCCTTGATGGCTACGAAGTCGACGGTCATCCAGTTTTTCCAACCCTCTTCGATGGGGATGTGCAGAGCTATGGTCTCGTCGGTGAGGTGCAGAGTTCCTTTATCGACCACGCGGTCCTCGACCTTGACGTAGTAGTGTACATAGACGTCGCTGTGGCGGGTGCCCACATAGAGCACGGCTTCGTCGCCCGTAGCCACGCTGGAGGTCTTGGTGGCTGTCGTGTAGAGGGCATAGGAGGATATGGTGTGCTTGCCCCCGCCCCATAGCATGAAGTGCAGTGTCTCGCTATACTCCTTTCCGCCATCGGTGTAGGTGATGGTGAGGCGGTAGGCTCCGCAGGGCATTTCGGAGGTGAGCGCAAGGTGATTCTCCTTGTCGGTCGAGGTGTGCTCGCGGCGTTGGAGGAGGGTACGCTCCTCGCTCCATTGCTCCATGTTGCTCTCCTCGGTGGGGCGTATGCCTGTGTGGTGTGGCACAGCAAGTTTGCTCAGGCTCAGGGTGATATCCTCGTCCAAGCGTTGACCACCTAAGGTGCTGAGGCTGTAGCCTATGCTGTCGCCCTGCATTAACGTGGTGGCTCCTTTATTGAAGGTGACGCGTTTGGTGCGCTGCCCCACGAAGAAACTGGTTTGCGTGCTCTGCGTCTCGCCATTGAGGTCGGTGACGTGTGCTACGATGGTGTAGTGGCAGGTGACATTCTCGTTGGGCGTGTCGAGGGTGTCTATCGTGAGGGGAATCTCGAAGTGTCCCTCCCTGTCGGTGATGGTGGTGTCGGTGAGGCTCGCCTTCAGCGAGTTCATGTGGTGGTAGCCGAAGAGTGTCGTGATGTTTGCTGTCACCTCGTAGCGTACCTTGGCACCCGCTACGGGGAGGCCTGTGTAGGTGGTGGCAGTGCCTCGCAGGGTGAGGCTGTCGCCGAAGCGCAGGGCCATCGTCGGTCGATCCATCGTGGCCTTGAAGGTGGGCGACTTGAAGGCCTCTACATTGATGGTGTGGTACATCATCTGCTTGCTCTGCGTGTTAGTGGCTTGCAGTCTGAACCGTCCCGGAGTGGCTCCCTCGGGAAGGGTGAAGGTGCCGCTGAGGCGTCCCCACTCGTCGGTGGTGCCCTGCAGTGATGCTACCTCTTTGTTGCGTGTGTCGGTGAGCGACACCTTGACGGGGAGGTGGGCCTTGACGCTGCTGCTTCCCGTGCCGTGGCTGTAGGCGATGAGCGTGAACTGCACCTGGTCGCCCGGCTTGTAGGTATAGCGGTCGGGGAGGAAGGTGAAGAGTGTCTCTCCGTCATGCTCCTTGCTGCGCTGCCAGTAGCGGTGCTCGGCAAAGTCGTTGTAGCGGAAACTGTAAGTGGTATAGGAGGCTCCGTCCCATGCACGCAGATAGAGGTTGCGGTAACGTCCCTCGGGAAGGGGGACGGTGAAATGTCCCTTCGCGTCGGGAGTGTAAGAGGCGATAAAGGTGGTCTGCATGCCGCTGCCCTCCATAAGGGTCAGTTCGCAGGGGGTGACCGCCTTGCCCGTAGTGGCATCGAGCACCATGCCCATGTATTCGCTCTCAGCCTCGTTGCGCAGCATGACGAGTATGAGGTTTGTCACGCTGATGGCCGTGATGCTACTACGCTTGGTGTCGGAAGTCTGCCCGTTGTTGGTGGCAATGACGAAGTAGTCACCGGGTGCAAGGGAGGGCAGGGTGAGAGGTATCTCTTGGTATACGTAAGGGTTGGGGGACGTGCTCTCCATCTCGTAGGAGGACTTTCCTACCGAGCGGCGGTGGATGACCTCCTTGAAGACAATGTTTTCATTGTTCTCACCAGCATTGCGGGTCACGATGCGGTAGGCAATGTCGCCGGCATTGCGCACGGTGAGCGTGATGCTGTGTTCTCTGCCGGGCAGCAGGGTGGCGTGTCCTTGCAGAGCGAGGTAGGGGTGTGTTTTGCTCTTGTAGAGGGCCTTGGCCAACGTATCCCACTCGCTACCGGGGGCTATGGCCTCGATGCGCTGCATGTAGTGTTCCATCCGACGTGCCTTGTCCACCTCTCGTCTGGCCTCGGTGCTGTCGGTGTGGGTGTAGATTTGCGGTGCGTGGAACTTGGCCAACTGATAGAGGAGCATGGCCTGTGCCGTGGGGTGACCGTCGTAGGACTCGGCGATGCGCTCCAGTCCGCTCACGTAGTCCTTCTCCAACGCGTTGTTGCGGGCAAACGTGAGGATGCGCTCCATGCGCTTGAGGTCGATGTAAGCACGCACGTCGGCATCAGCGGTGTGCAGATGGTGTCGGGTGAGGGCTTGTAACTGGGTGAGTTGCCATAGAGTGTACGATTCGGTGCTTGGGGGGAGTGAGATGCGGGTAAACTCCTCGGCTGTGCCCATAAGTAGTGTTGCGTGGGGGATGAGTTCTTTCTCGCCTCCGCTCAGGTAGAGGTCTTCGGTGACGGCGTGCACCACGACATCATAAAGTGTGGGGCGCAGGCGCAAGCCCAACGTGTCGCCTTCGACGAGCAGATCATAGTCCTCGGTGCGTGTGGCTTTCAGTGCTTCGCTTTCGGTAAAGGCAGTCTCCAAGCAGCAACGCTTGGCCTCGGCAAATCGTTCGCTTCCCCATTGCTCCATATCGTCGATAGATGCTTTGCACAAGGCGTCGAGAGTCAAGGGAGTGGCGATGGCTTCGGCCTGTTGGTTCCGCCAGAGGTGTCGGTTCTCGTAGTCGTCGAGCGAAGAACTCAGCAGCAGGCAGGCTATGCTCCTGTCGCTCCCTTGCAGTTGGGGGATGATGTGCTGGTATGCTTGGATTGCTCCCTCAAGATGATTCTCTTGATACGCTGCTGCTGCCACACGTTGCTTATAGATGGCTTTTAGCTGAGCATGGTCGTCACCCTTGCGCTTGGCCTCCTTGAACAACTTTTCGCTTTTCTCGTAGGCAGAGGTGTAGTGTCCTTGAGCGATGAGGGTGTCTACCTCCTGCCAAGCTTTCACGTCCTTGACCTGTGCGTTCAATAAGGTAACACAAAGTAGTAGTATGAAGAGAATTCCTTGTTTCATTGCAATGGTGCGGATTAGTTTGGATAACAAAGGTAATGTAAACAATCTGTATTTATTGACTTAGGGGAGTTAAAAAAGTTTATTTACGATGCCTCTATGGCCTTTATGTTTTTGTCAAACTTTTCCACAGGCTTGACAAAAAATTTTCACTATAGTGACAAAAAATTTTCATAGGCTCGAAAAAGTTTTGTCAAGCCTATGAAAAAAAAATTATCAAAGGCTACAAAACGGAGATAGATAGGGGGGAGGAGGACTCTTTGCAGAAAAGAAAAAGAGCAAAACCTCAAGGTCTTGCTCTTCTGTTGTAGCGCCTACGGGAATCGAACCCGTCTTCCATGCGTGAGAGGCATGTGTCCTAGCCGATAGACGAAAGCGCCATGACTAAAAGCCCCTTATGTTTTACCACCCCGGGGCGGGTGAAGCCTAATGCTGTAGCGCCTACGGGAATCGAACCCGTCTTCCATGCGTGAGAGGCATGTGTCCTAGCCGATAGACGAAAGCGCCATATACAAAAAGGAGAACTTCGCGGAAGCTGGGGGATTCGAACCCCCGGTACGGTAACCCGTACGTCAGTTTAGCAAACTGGTGGTTTCAGCCACTCACCCAAACTTCCAAGAGAAACGAGCTATCTCCTTTTTGCGGGTGCAAAGGTAGATACTTTTTTCGATTTGGCAAAGGAATGTAAGAAAAAAAATATATCTTTGTGGAAAAATTACAGAAACATGGTGGCCAAAGCGCGAAAATGACGTTCTTTGCACCGGTTAGGAATATGGAGTATATGGAAGCACAAGCAAACATAGGCGTTGGCGACCGATTGCCGCGAGGCTGCCGGCTGATAAATCTGCCCGAGCACCGCGACAAACGGGGCTGCTTGTCGATAGCAGAATGGGGAAAGGGAATCCCCTTTGCCATCGAGCGAGTGTTCTGGATTTACGATGTACCCGAGGGTGCTGAACGCGGGGCGCACTCGCACAACGAGTGTGCCGAGGTGGTGGTACCCGTGAACGGAGCCTTTGACATGACACTTGATGACGGCACAACACAGACAACCGTGCATCTTGACTCTCCCCATACGGGCATCTTGATACCGGCAGGCGTATGGTGTAGGCTGAGCGGCTTTGCTCCAGGTACGGTGTGTGTGGTGTTGGCATCGCACCCCTTCAACGCGGCAGGCTATGTGCACGACTATGATACGTATAAGAAGGAGGCTATCGAGGTGGTGCCCTATCGTAATGATATGGCCGACACGTGGAATACCTTTGTAGCAACGTCAAAGAACGGGACCTTCCTGTTTCATCGCGACTATATGGACTATCATGCCGACAGGTTTGTAGATTGCTCGCTGCTCTTCTATAAAAAAGGTGAGCTGGTGGCGGTGCTCCCAGCTAACTATAAAGAGGAGGAACGAACGGTGTATTCGCATGGTGGACTCACCTATGGCGGGCTACTGCTCTCGGAGCGTACGACGGTGGCCGACACCATGCAGGTGATGGCTTGTGCCATCGAGTGGATGAAGCTTACGTTAGGTGCTAAAGAATGGATATACAAGCCTGTCCCCCATATCTATCACCGTGCTCCTGCCGAAGAGGACCTCTATGCGTTGTTCCGCCAAGAGGCCACACTGGTGGCACGTGGCGTATCTTCGGCCATAACCAATGACAATGCATTGCCGATGCAGGAGCTGCGCCGGCGTGGTGTCAAGAAAGCTGCCGCCTGCAACGTGGTATACGAAGAGAGCGATGCGCTGCACGACTTTTGGCCCATTCTCGAGGAGGTGCTCGCAGGAAAGCATGGCTGCAAGCCTGTGCACACGCTGGAGGAAATGGAGAGACTGAAGTGTACATTCCCTAACAATATCCGTCTGTTTGTGGCGAAAGCCGATGGAAATGTCGTGGCGGGCACGCTCGTCTACGAGACTGAGCAGGTGGCTCATGCACAATATATTGCTACATCTACAGAGGGGCGTTCGATGGGAGCGCTCGATGGGCTGTTCTGTCATCTGATTACCGAGGTGTTTGCTGAGAAGAGGTTCTTCGACTTTGGCATTTCGACCGAGCAGGGTGGGCGCTATCTTAACGAAGGGCTTGCCTTCCAGAAGGAGGGTTTCGGCGCCAGGGCAGTAGTGTATGATGCGTATAAACTGAAGATTGAAAATTGAACAGACGTTGTCTGTTGTCAAAAAGAATATGATTAAGTTTCTCGACCTTAAGGCTATAAATGCGGCTTATGCAGAGGAAATAGAAGAAGCCGTGCTACGTGTCGCCCGCTCGGGGTGGTACTTGCGTGGCGAGGAGACTCGACGTTTCGAGGAGACTTATGCCCGGTACATAGGTTGTCGTCACGCTATCGGTTGCGGCAACGGGCTTGACGCCTTGCGCCTTATCTTTCGAGCCTACATAGAAATGGGGGTATTACGCGAAGGCGATGAGGTCATCGTACCTGCCAATACCTATATTGCCAGCATCTTGGCGGTTACGGACAATCGCTTAAAGCCTATATTCGTAGAGCCCGACAGGGAAACTCTACAGATTGATGACTCCCTGATAGAGCAAGCCATCACACCGAGAACTCGGGCCATTATGATCGTCCACCTCTACGGGCGTTGTGCCTATACGGAAATGATCGGTGATCTATGCAAAAAACACAACTTATTGCTGATAGAGGATAATGCGCAGGCTCACGGGTGTCATTGTGGGGCGAAGCGGACAGGGTCTTTAGGCAATGCAGCTGGGCATAGTTTCTATCCAGGCAAGAATTTGGGTGCTTTGGGTGATGCGGGTTGCGTCACTACAGATGATGACGAACTAGCTGCTGTGATACGCGCCTTGGGGAACTACGGTTCAGAGGAAAAATATGTGTGCAAGTATGCAGGTTACAATAGCCGCATCGATGAGCTGCAGGCAGCTGTGCTTGCCGTGAAGTTATCGTATCTAGATGAAGACAATCGCCATCGCGCAAGAATGGCCGAACAATACTACAAGGGCATAAGCAATCCGCTCATTCGCTTGCCCCGCCACGTAGCGGCAGAGAGCAATGTGTATCATCTCTTCCCAATATTCTGCGAAGAACGCGACAGGCTGCAGCAATACCTCAAGGAACAAGGCATAGAGACGCTCATCCATTACCCCATAGCACCACATCAACAGGAGTGCTATGAGGGATATGTCCACCTGCCGCTTCCCATAACAGAGGAAACACATCGCACCGAGCTCTCGCTGCCTATAGGGCCTACGATGACGCTTGATGAGGCACAGAGGGTAATTAAAACAATCAACAGCTTCAAATAAGAACAATGAAGAAACGACTCGTGATATTCGACCTTGACGGCACACTGCTCGACACCGTGGCCGACCTTGCCAACGCTACAAACCAAGCATTAGAGCAATGCGGATACCCCACGCATCCCGTTGAGGCATACTATAAGTTTGTAGGCAACGGCATCAACAAACTCTTTGCCCGCGCCTTACCCACCGAAGCAAGCAACGAAGAGAACGTGCTACGCATACGTTCGCTCTTCGTACCCTACTACAATGAGCACAATGCTGATTGTAGCCGTCCCTACCCAGGCATCGTGGAGCTGCTCCATACACTACAAGAGGACGGAGTGAAGATTGCTGTAGCATCGAACAAGTATCACGAGGCAACACTGAAACTCGTGCATCACTTCTTTCCTGACATCCGTTTTGCTGCCATCTATGGACAGCGTGAGGATGTACCCATAAAACCCGCTCCCGATATTGTGTATGACATATTGCGCGACACGGGTATTAGTACCGAGCAAGCCCTCTACGTGGGAGACTCGGATGTGGATATGCAGACTGCATGCAACGCTGGAGTCGAGAGCGTAGGAGTCACTTGGGGATTCCGCAGTGAGGCTGAATTGCGCGAACATGGCGCGGCACACCTCGTCCATGAGGCTGATGCAATCTTATCATTTCTCAACTGAAGCGTTGCTCGCAAGAAAAGCATATTTAAGAGAAAAAGATTTGTAAATCCAATATTAATGTCTACCTTTGCAAGGTTGTATGGAAGTATTCAACCCAAACAACGGCAAATGTATGGAATTTACAGCGAAGCAAATAGCCGCGTATATTGGAGGTAAAATCGTAGGCGATGAGAACGCCAAGGTGAGCACCTTTGCAAAAATCGAGGAAGGAATGCCTGGTGCATTGTCTTTCTTGTCGAATCCGAAATACACTGAATTCATCTATAATACCCGATCAAGCATCGTATTGGTGAACAGCGATTTTGTGGCCGAGAAGCCCATTAGCGCAACACTCATCAAGACCGCCAATGCCTATGAGAGCCTGGCCAAGCTGATGGCACTCTATGAGAGCGTGAAGCCCAAGAAGACTGGCGTTAGCTCAATGGCATCGGTAGCCGAGAGTGCAACCATAGGGGAAAACGTATACATCGGTCCGTTCGTCTACGTAGGCGAGAAGGCTGTCATTGGTGACAATACCATCATCGAAGCCAACGTTTCGGTAGGTGATGGAGCCACGGTGGGTAGCAATTGCATTTTGTACAATGGAGTTACCATTTACCATGGATGCAAGGTAGGAGACCGCTGTATTTTGCACGCAGGTAGTGTGGTGGGTGCCGATGGCTTTGGTTTCGCACCTGGAGCCGATGGATATGACAAGATTCCCCAAATCGGTATCGCCATCTTGGAAGATGATGTAGAGTTAGGTGCCAACACTTGCGTGGACCGTGCCACTATGGGTGCTACCATCGTGAAGCGTGGCGTAAAGCTCGACAACATGGTACAGATTGCCCATAACGTAGTTGTAGGTGAACACACTGTGATGTCAGCTCAATGCGGCGTAGCAGGCTCAACCAAGATCGGCAATTGGTGCATGGTGGGCGGACAAACCGGATTCAATGGCCATATACAGATAGGCAATAACGTTAAGATTGGCGCTCATTCAGCAGTACCTCACAACTTGAAAGACGGTGAAGCCGTATTCGGGTATCCCGCATTTGAGCACACTAAGTTTATTCGCTCATCCGTCGTGTTTAAGAAACTCCCCGAGATGTACAGCGAGATGGGTGCATTGAGGAAGGAGATAGAATCATTAAAAGAACAACTTGCTGCAATGAGCAAGGCTTAATATAGATAATGGCAAAGCAAAAAACTATAAAAAGCAGCTTTTCGCTTTCGGGCAAAGGTTTGCACACGGGTCTTAACCTCACTGTAGAGTTTTGTCCCGCGCCCGAGGATCATGGGTATAAGATTCAGCGTGTAGATGTTGAGGGCCAACCCATCATCGAAGCGCTGGCCGAAAATGTAACCGAGACACAGCGCGGAACTGTGCTGTCGAATGGTTCTGAGCGCGTTAGCACAATAGAACATGGACTCTCGGCGCTCTATGCGCTCGGTATCGACAATTGTTTAATGAAGGTCGATGGTCCAGAGTTCCCCATTCTCGAAGGAAGTGCCAAACTGTATCTTGAGAATATAGAACGTGTGGGCATCGTGGAACAAGAGGCAGAGAAGGACTACTTTGTAGTAACTGAGCCCATAGAGTATCGCGATGCGAATGGTGTCTCAATCGTGAGAATAGAACCTGCGGAGGAATTCTCTGTCAGCGTACTCGTTTCGTTCGATCAGAGTGCCATTAGTGACCAACATGCCGACCTTATGCACATGGAGGATTTTGCTAAAGAGATTGCTCCGAGTCGCACATTCGTATTCGTGCGCGATGTGGAGCCTCTGCTTGCTGCAGGCCTCATCAAGGGTGGTGACCTTGACAACTCCATCGTACTCTATGAGCGTGAGCTACCGCAAGATCGCTACGACCGCATTGCCGACGCAATGAAGGTTCCCCGCATGGATGCCAAGAAGCTCGGTTACATCAATCACCGCCCCTTGGTGTGGGACAATGAGCCGGCACGCCATAAACTGCTCGATGTGATTGGTGATATGTCGCTCATTGGCAAACCCATTAAAGGACACATCACGGGTATTCGTCCCGGGCATCGAGTGAACAATCAATTTGCACGAATGTTGAGAAAGAAAATGAAATAAGCATAAAGGTATAGGGATTATTCCTATACCTATATTTATATATAGAGCAACACAAGAAGATATGAGCAAAATAAGTCCGTTAGCATACATTCATCCCGAAGCAATCATCGGTGAGAATGTAGAGATTGGCCCCTTCGTATACATTGACCGCAACGTAGTGATTGGCGACAATAATGTTATCATGCCCAATGCCAACATCCTCTATGGAGCACGCATCGGAAACAACAACGCCATCTTCCCTGGCGCCGTTATCAGCGCCGTTCCTCAAGATTTGAAGTTCAAGGGTGAGGAGACTACTGCAGAAATTGGCGACAACAACACCATCCGCGAGAATGTGACTATCAATCGTGGTACAGCAGCTAAGGGAAAGACCGTGGTGGGCAATAATAACCTCTTGATGGAAGGTGTACATTTAGGACACGATGTTCTCGTGGGCAGCAACTGCATCCTTGGCAATCAGACCAAATTAGCCGGAGAGGTAATCATTGACGACTTCGCTATCCTCAGTTCTACCGTGCTCGTGCATCAGTTCTGCCGCATTGGTGGTTATGTGATGATTCAGGGTGGTAGTAAGATTACCAAGGAGGTGCCTCCCTATGTTATCGCAGCACGCGAGCCTGTATCTTACTGCGGACTCAACCTCGTAGGCTTGCGTCGTCGTGGCTTCACACATGAGCAGATTGATACCATCCATCAAGTATATCGCTACATTTACCAGAGCGGCCTCAACACATCTATGGCCATTGAGCGCATCAAGGAGGAAATAGAGATGACCCCCGAAGTGGAATACATTGTATCATTCGTTGAGGGGGCCAAGCGCGGCATCATCAGATATGTAGACTAACGCGACTCTTTTAAACGAGAACCTACAATCCAGAATTCACCACTCACAATTCAGAATTAAACACATGGTATACCGTTTCACAATCATATCAGACGAAGTAGACAACTTCCGCCGTGAGATTCAAATCGACTCAGAAGCTACATTCCTTGATTTCCATAAGGCAATATTGGCATCGGCAGACTATCCAGACGACCAGATGACCTCATTCTTCATCTGCGATGGCAATTGGGAGAAGGAGACCGAGATTACCCTCGAGGACATGGGCACCAGCTCTGACATGGACAGCTGGATTATGGAGGAGACTCCCCTTGAGGAGCTTCTCGAGGACGAGAAGCAGCACTTGCTCTACATCTTCGACCCCTTGGCCGACCGTGCCTTCTTTATCGAGCTTTCAGAGATTATCACAGGCAAGTCACTCCCTGAGGCTGTGTGCACCAAGTCTATTGGCGATGCGCCACAGCATGTCCTCGATTTCGACCAGTTGATGGCCGCTCAGGTAGCAACCACTACACTTGACGATACCTTTGGCGACGACGAAGACTTTGACCTCGACGAACTCGACCCCGACGGCTTCGAGATGGGCAGCGCCGAAGATTTCGAGAATATGCTCTATTAAGTGAATAGGTAAGAGTTAAGAGTGAAGAGTTGTTTGCGAACAACCAAATTAATCTCTCTTCTTTTTGCTCTTAACTCTTCACTCTTAATTCTTCACTCATGAAGACTCTCGTCGTACTCCTTGGACCTACCGGTGTAGGTAAGACGGCATTAAGCTTTGCATTGGCCGAATGGTTGGGTTCCCCCATCCTTTCGGCCGATTCGCGTCAATTGTATGCCGAGATACCCATAGGCACAGCTGCTCCCACTAAGGAGGAGCAGGAACGTGTGAAGCATTACTTCATCGGTACCCACCAACTCACCGACTACTACAGTGCTGCGCAATACGAGATTGACGTTTTGAAGCTCACCGAAGAGCTATTCCACACTCACGACGCACTGCTCCTCACGGGAGGAAGCATGATGTATATTGATGCCGTGTGCAAGGGCATCGATGATATACCCACGGTAGACGACATCACTCGCCGCACCTTGCTCGACCGCTATGAGCAGGAGGGACTTGAACCACTCGTTGATGAACTGCGACTGCTTGACCCCGAATACTATCGAATCGTAGATCTTAAGAATCCCAAGCGCGTCATCCACGCCCTCGAGATATGCTATATGACGGGGAAAACCTACACCTCGTTCCGCACACAAACAGCGAAGGAGCGCCCCTTCCGCATTATCAAAATCGGCCTGCGCCGCGAGCGAGAGGAGCTGTACAATCGCATCAACCAACGTGTAGATCAAATGGTCGCAGATGGGCTCGTCGAAGAGGCACGCTGCGTGTACCCCTACCGTCACCTCAATTCACTCAATACGGTAGGCTACAAGGAACTATTTGCCCATTTCGACGGCAACTGCACCCTGGAGTTTGCCATCGAGAAGATCAAGCAGAACAGCCGCATCTATTCACGCAAACAGATGACCTGGTTTCGCCGCGATGAAAGCATCCAATGGTTTCATCCCGATGACGAGGAAGCCATAATCAACTACGTGCTTTCAAATCTGTAGAATCATAGTGACAAGTCCGAACAATCCTATTGCCACCTGTTTCCAATAGAGATTATAAAACAAAGAAAGGTTTGCCGTGGCAAACCTTTCTTCTTTCTTGAGCCTCTTGTCGGATTCGAACCAACGACCCCGAGATTACAAATCACGTGCTCTGGCCAACTGAGCTAAAGAGGCGGGTGGGTAAGCAATCTATATCGCGCCGCTACGACCTAATACCTTTGCTGCGGTCAAGCCCTGG
>JAZRFA010000122.1:0-6969 GCA_045661085.1 Bacteroidaceae bacterium | reverse complement strand
ATTTGAGGTCCTTTTTAGCACCTTTACCTTCTCTGCTCTTGCAAATAGACCACTATTTACTGCAATCAGAAAAGGAAAATCTGCTTAAAAATCCCTCTCAACTAAACTCGAAATAAAATCCAAACAGATTCTTACTTCTTTTCTGCAAAAGTAGTAAACTTCGGTTTAAGGACAAAGATTCGAAAGGTTTGAAGCAACTTTTACACCATGTTTTTTGCCTGAAATATCCCATTAAAAGAAAAAATGAGTAGATTTGCATCAATTTGGGCAAATTATAAAGACGAACAGATGAAAATCGAAGAAGCCATACTCTACTGCCTCGCACATCAAAATAGAGGAATGCGCACCGAGCAGATAGCGGAGATGATCAACCGCCACCGCCTGCACATCCGCAAGGATGGGATGCCCGTCACCTCCAATCAGGTGTATGCCGTCGTTTGTCGCTATCCAGACACTTTTACAAAGGCCGAGGGGAGCATTATGTTGATGATATAAAGGAATAAGATGATGCAAACAGATACATTCCGAGATAAAGTAGTCGTAGTGACCGGTGGTGCCAATGGCATTGGCCGATGCATTGCCGATGAGTTCCGCAAGCAGGGAGCCGTAGTATATGTGATTGACAAGCGGGAGGGCGACCACTTCGTGGGCGACATCGCCCAGCAGGAGGTGCTGGAGGCCTTTGCCGCCGAGGTGCTAGGCAAGCATGCCCAGGTGGATGTCATCGTCAACAACGCCCTGCCCCTGATGCGGGGCATCGACGAATGCTCCTACGAGGAGTTCCAGTATGCCTTAAGTGTAGGCGTCACCGCCCCCTTCTATCTGGTGAAATTGCTGAAGGACCACCTGGCCGAAGGCGCATCCATCATCAATATCTCCTCCTCGCGCGACCGCATGAGCCAGCCGCAGACAGAGAGCTACACGGCCGCCAAGGGTGGCATCGCCGCCCTCACCCATGCCTTGGCCGTGAGTCTGGCAGGACGGGCGAGGGTCAACTCCATCTCCCCCGGATGGATAGACACGGCCTACACCATGTACGAAGGTCCCGATGCCACGCAGCAACCTGCTGGCCGCGTGGGCAATCCCATGGACATTGCCCACATGGTGCTATTCCTCTGTAGCGACAAGGCAGGCTTTATCACGGGCGAGAACATCTGCATCGATGGCGGCATGACCCGCCAGATGATTTACCACGGCGACCATGGCTGGACGTTAGAGAAATAAATATTCAGACAAATCATGCAACCACCCCGTATAGACACCTCCACCCGCGAAGAGCGCCAGGCCTATGTCGTCGATGCTTGGCGATGCCTGCACGATTGTGAGGCGTGTGGCAAGTGCCGCATCCTCAAGGGGCGCGATGCCGAGACCCTCTATGCCGACTACATCGAGGGCAAGCGCAGCTATATGGATATCACCCTCGAGATTCGCAACCGCACCGTGAGGTAGTCTCCTATCAGATTCTACCCATATAAGCAAAGGCAGGAGATTATCCTGCCTTGTTTTAATTTCTAACTTTTAATTTTGGAGATAATATCGAAGTTGTCCAACAACACTAAAATCTCAGCGATGTTAACTCTTAGTTTCCCTCCTTACGACTTTCGTTTCCTCCTCCTTACTCGGAATAATCAAAGTGAACTTTGCTTCTACCCTCGCTCGTTCGTCGGTTCGCACCTCAGCAGAGACTAATCAAGCTTATCTTTGCTCTCGGTTTGGCGTCGGTTGTCATTGCTTTCAGCGACCTAAAGGTTCCGACAAAGCGAAGCGCCGCCGACGCGGAGCATTAGCGTCGGTTGCGACGACGGGAGGTTTATCTCCCCAAAGGAGTCTTACACAAATAGACATTTGCGAGATTGCCTTTAGCCCCTTCGGGCGGCGAACACGTTTCTTCGCTAATGCTCAGAAACGGAGTTCGCTGGCCGAACCTTTAGGTCGACGCCCGAAGGGGCTGAAGGCAAGGGAAAAGCAAGAACTCAAAACAGGTTTTTGGCTTTTCTCTCGCCTGGCACTAATTTTTCCGCCCAATCCCCGAGACGAACGAAAAGAACGTAGCCATAGTCGATTAGGAAAATGCAGAAAGTAAGCGGAACGTGAGTTTTTGAGTTAATAAGTTAATGAGTTTGCAAAGTCTACAACTCCGATCTCGATGCCGCGTAAGCAATCCTCAGGGTTTTTCTATCAATATGCTACGAAATTTCTGTACAGGATTTCCGGTCGTCTCGATTTTTGTCGGGTTTTCTTACGTTTTGTTAGTGCTTATCGTATGTTTTTGGCTTCTTGCTTGGGAGTATAGGATATTTTTTATAACTTGCCGCGGTTTTAGTTTTGAAAAGGTATGAAAATAGCAATCATAGGCACCGGAAATATGGGTGGCGCCATCATGCGCGGACTGATCAAAGCGGGCATCTGCCGCCCCGAAGAGTTCATCTGTACGGCAAGGACAGAAACGACATTGGATAAGATACGCGGATACGCCCCTGGCATCCGCACCACCAGAGACAATGCCTCGGCGGTGGCCGAAGCCGATGTCATCATCTTGGCCGTGAAGCCCTGGCTCGTGGAGGAGGTGATGGAGGAGATACGCCCCAGCATCAGAAAAGAGAAGCAGATGATCGTGTCGGTGGCTGCAGGGGTTACGTTAAACCAGTTGGCAGAGATGGCTGTAGCCCCCTCTCCTTTGGCCGACGCGAAAGGAGCGTCGGTTGCGACGACTGCTGGTTTATCAGCACCAAGGAGTGCTGCGGAGCAGTTTTTAGATGGGGAGAGGCCTCCCTTTGTCATCTTCCGTGCTATCCCCAACACGGCTGTGGAGGCTCTGTGTGGTGTCACCGTGATGGCACATCATGGAGCGTCGGACGAGCAGGTGGCACAGGTACAGGATCTTTTCTCGACTTTGGGCTATGCGCTCATCGTGGAAGAGAAACTTATCCCTGCCGCCACATCGCTCGCCTCGTGCGGCATCGCCTTTGCCATGCGCTACATCCGTGCGGCCATGGAGGGTGGGGTGGAGCTGGGCTTCCGTCCCGACGAGGCGGCACGCCTCGTGGAGCACACCGTGAAGGGGGCGGCTACATTGCTCCTCGAGAGCGGTATGCACCCCGAGGTGGCGATAGACAAGGTGACCACGGCGGGGGGCATCACCATCAAGGGACTCAACGCGATGGAGCGGAGCGGATTCACCTCGGCCGTGATTGATGGACTAAAGGCAAGTATGGTATGAGACGTATAGCAGTAAAGATAGGTAGCAACGTGCTGACACGTAGGGATGGCACGCTCGATGTCACGCGTATGTCGGCCCTTGTGGATCAGGTGGCCGAGTTGCACAAGCGGGGTATGCAGGTGATACTGGTGTCGTCGGGTGCCGTGGCCTCGGGACGAAGCGAGATACACCCCTCACACACGCTCGACGAGGTGTCGTCGCGCCAACTCTACTCGGCCATCGGACAGGCCAAACTGATGGGTAAGTACTACACGTTCTTCCGTGAGCATGGCATCACCTGCGGACAGGTGCTCACCACCAAGGAGGGACTCGACAAGGAGGACCACTACCTCAACCAGCAGCATTGCATGGAAGTGATGCTCGCCGAGGGGGTAATACCCATCGTGAATGAGAACGACACGCTCTCCATCACCGAACTGATGTTTACCGACAACGATGAACTCTCGGGACTGATGGCGCAGATGATGCAGGTGGATGGGCTCATCATCCTCAGCAATATCGATGGCATCTACGATGGCAATCCGTCTGATCTTGAGAGCCGCGTCATACGCTCGGTATCGGCTACCGACGATATGGAGCAATATATTCAATCCGAGAAGTCTTCGCTCGGCCGTGGAGGCATGCTCACCAAATGCCACATCGCTCGCAAGGTTGCCGCTCAAGGCATCCCCGTAGTCATTGCCAACGGAAAGCACGAGGACATACTCCTTGCCCTCATTGATAAGCCCGAAGAAACCATTTGTACCAGATTTCATATTTAATGATAACGAAGACGATAACTTGGCAAGCGGCTTTTAACGCTTCACTCTTCACTCAAAATGACCACCAACGACCTCATTCAGCGTGCCGGTGAAGCAATAGCTTCGCTGGCCGCACTTAACGATACAGCTATCAACGCCCTGCTCATAGATACAGCAGCGGCTCTGCGTGCCCATAGCACCGACATCCTCGAAGCCAACCGCCTCGACCTGGAGCGCATGGATCCTGCCAACCCTAAGTATGACCGCCTGTTGCTCACCGAGGAACGCATCCACGGCATCGCCTCCGATATGGAGCACGTGGCTACGCTGCCCACTCCGCTGGGTGTTACCTATAGCACCACTGAGCGCCCCAATGGGATGACCATCCGCAAGGTGAGCGTGCCCTTCGGTGTCATCGGCATCATCTACGAGGCGCGCCCCAATGTGACGGCCGACGTGTTTGCCCTCTGCGTCAAGAGCGGTAACGTGTGTCTGCTCAAGGGTGGCTCCGATGCCGAGTGTACCAACCGCAAGATAGTGGAGATCATCCACGGTGTGCTCATGGCACATGGTATTGACACTGCCGTGTGCACCCTTCTCCCTGCGCATCGCGAGGCTACGGCTTGCTTGCTCGGGGCGGTGGGTAAGGTCGACCTCATCATTCCGCGCGGTAGCAGTGCGCTCATCAACTATGTGCGCGACAATGCCCGCGTACCCGTCATCGAGACGGGTGCCGGCATCTGCCACACCTACTTCGACGCTCAGGGCGACTTGGAAAAGGGCAGGGCCATCATCGAAAACGCCAAGACCCGCCGCGTGAGCGTGTGCAATGCGCTCGACTGCCTTGTTATCCATCACGATCGCCTGGCCGACCTGCCTGCGCTGTGTGCTCCGCTGGCGGCAAAGAACGTTATCATTTATGCTGATGGGGAGGCCTATGCGGCACTCCGTACGCACTACCCGGCTCATCTGTTGGCCGAAGCCACCGAAGAGCATTTCGGCACCGAGTTTCTCGACTATAAGATGAGTATCCGCACCGTGGGTAGCATGGACGAGGCTCTGCGTCATATCGCCCAATACAGCTCGCGCCATAGCGAGTGCATCGTGAGCGAGGATGAAGCGGCCATACGTCGTTTCCAACGCACGGTCGATGCCGCCTGCGTATATGCCAATGTGTCCACCGCCTTCACCGATGGCGCCCAGTTTGGCTTCGGTGCCGAGATTGGCATTTCTACGCAGAAACTCCACGCTCGTGGCCCCATGGCATTGCCCGGGCTTACCACCTATAAATACATCATCGAAGGTGATGGACAGGTGAGGTGGTAAGTCTATAATATAGCTGTAGCCCAAAAGAAAAAGACCTATGAAATTCATAGGCCTTTTTCTTTTGTATAGGGATGAGTCAATTATTCTGCCTTCTTGGTTTTCTTAGCAGCGGGCTTCTTGGCAGGAGCCTTCTTGGGCTTCTCCTCTGCTGCAGGAACTACGCCCTTGATCTTCTCCAACTCAGCATTCAAGGCCTCAATTTCTTCACCTTGGTTGTTGATGGTGGTGAGCAGAGCATTGAGCTCCTCGTTGTCGATGTCAACGGGATAGAGTGCGTTGACGCGGTTGATGAAGTCACCGAGGATGTTCATGTAGTTGGTGAAAGCATCGTAGGGTGAGTCATAAATGCCGCGGTCCATACCCACCTTGTTCTGCTTGGTAGTCATGAAGCGGAAGTTATCACTGGCCTGCAGATAATCCCAGTCCTGCTTGATACGCTTGTCGAGACCGATGAGTACGCGCTCACCTACGCTATAGAGCTTGTTGAAGGCTTCACGCTGCATGGTATTACCGAGCCATGAGCTGATGTCTCGCTCCTCGTCGACCCATGACATGGGGTAGGGAACGTCAACGGGACCTACAGACTTGTAGTTCTTGATTACCTCACTCGGAGTAGAGAATGAGATGCCGCGCTCACGAGCACACTCGGGCAATGCCTTGAAGAACTCGAGGATGTTTGAGCTCAGGGGCTGATAGATGCCGAGGGCAGAGAGCTCCATGAAGATATTGATTACCTCCTCTTCGGCGGGAGTCTGAGCAATCCAATCTGCGTAGGTGCCGGCCATCAAAGGATAAGCATCCCATGAGGGGTTAGAGAAGCGCAGTGAGATATCGTCAGAGAGCTTGTAGTCGCGGAGCAATACCTTGAGGTTGGGGTTGGTGTTGGCGTGATAGAGGTAGTGGGGACTCTTCCATCCGAGGATGTGCTTGGCACCTTCGGTGAGCACGCCCTTGAATCCCATAGCAGCCACCTGAGCGGCGATGTCGTCGCTATAAATAAGGCTTGAGTTGCGGAATACCTTGGGAGTCTTGCCAAATACCTGCTTGATCTTCTTGCACATGCGGTCCACGTCGCTGCGGAAGCAATCCTCGTTGGCGAGTGATGAGAGACCATGTGAATAGGGCTCAGCGAGGAACTCGCAGCAACCGGTCTTGTTGATCTCCTGCAACAACTCCACTACCTGGGGAGCGTAGAGCTCAAGCTGCTCGAGGCCTACTCCTGAGAGCGAGAAGGCTACCTTGAAGTATCCGTTGCTGCTCTTGATCATATCGAGCAAGGTGGTGAGAGCGGGCACGTAAGAGCGCTCTGCAATGTCACTAATACTACTTTCGTTGGCATAGTCATCATAGTAGTAGTGGTCGGTACCTATGTCAAAGAAGCGGTACCTTCTCAGATGAACAATCTGATGTATCTCAAAATAAAGACAAATGGTTTTCATGACTTGAATATTTAATCTTTTGTTTCTTTTATATTTTCAGCGTAACCGCCTCTTTTTACTTTATATCTTTCACTGCATCCAGGTAGTCGTCGTTATTGAAATAACCACGGCCACAGAGCTGGTTATAGCACTCACGTATGCGCAAGCCTACCTTCTCCCATGTGATGCGGTCTACCTCCTTGATACCTTCCTCAGAGAGATAGTTGTACAGGGCCTCGTTGGTACATACGCTATACATAGCATC
>JAZRFA010000121.1:0-21998 GCA_045661085.1 Bacteroidaceae bacterium | reverse complement strand
GATGACGCCTTCGTGGCACGTGCAGCAGGTATCCCCTCGCTCTTCATGATCAACAAGAAGGGTGAGACACGCCCCATGGTGGACCTCACCGGTAAGTTCTACCTCATGGAGGAGCTCGACGAGCAGTTCCTCGCTGAGTGTGTAAACCAAGAACTCTACAAGAACTACGAGGGGCGCTGGGTGAAGAATGCCTACGATCCTCAGTTCACCGTCGATGGACGTTACGACGAGAAAGCTGCCGCTGCCGCCGAGTCGCTCGACGTGTTCATCTGCATCAATATGAAGGGCGAGAACAAGGCCTTCAAGATTGAGAAGCACGTGCACAACTATCCCCACTGCTGGCGTACCGACAAGCCCGTGCTCTACTATCCGCTCGACTCATGGTTTATCCGCTCTACCGCGGTGAAGGAGCGCATGATGGAGCTCAACAAGACCATCAACTGGAAGCCCGAGTCAACAGGTACAGGCCGCTTCGGCAAGTGGCTCGAGAACCTCAACGACTGGAACCTCAGCCGCTCACGCTACTGGGGCACACCGCTCCCCATCTGGCGCAGCGAGGCAGGCGAGGAAATCTGCATCGGTTCGGTAGAGAAACTCTACAACGAGATTGAAAAGTCTATCGCCGCAGGCTTCATGACCAGCAACCCCTACAAGGAGTTGGGCTTCGAACCGGGCGTATATAATAAGGAGAACTACGACAAGATTGACCTCCACCGTCCCTATGTGGACGATATCGTCCTCGTGTCGGAGAGCGGCAAGCCCATGCGCCGTGAGCTCGACCTCATCGACGTGTGGTTTGATTCAGGTGCTATGCCCTATGCGCAGTTGCACTATCCGTTCGAGAACAAGGAGATCGTCGACAATCGTTCCTACTATCCCGCTGACTTCATCGCCGAGGGTGTGGACCAGACACGCGGATGGTTCTTCACACTTCACGCTATCGCTACCATGATATTCGACAGCGTGGCCTACAAGAACGTCATCTCTAATGGTCTCGTGCTCGACAAGAACGGCAACAAGATGTCGAAGCGTCTGGGCAATGCCGTAGACCCCTTCGGTGCTATCGAGAAGTATGGTAGCGTCCCCTTGCGCTGGTACATGATCACCAACTCATCGCCTTGGGACAACCTCAAGTTCGACGAGGGGGGTGTCGTGGAGGTGATGCGCGAGTTCTGCGGCACACTGCACAAAACCTATAAGTTCTTTGCTCCCTATGCCAACCTCGACGGTTTCTGCTATGGCGAGCAGGAGATCCCCGTAAGCGAGCGTCCCGAGATCGACCGCTGGATTATCTCAGAGCTCAACACCTTGGTGGAGAATGTCGATGCCTGCTATGCCGATTACGAGCCCACTCGTGCCGGTCGCTTGATCAACGACTTTGTGAACGATAACCTCTCCAACTGGTACGTGCGCCTCTGCCGCAAGCGTTTCTGGGGTGCAGGCTACACCGACGACAAGTTGGCTGCCTACCAGACCCTCTACGTGTGTCTCGAGACCGTAGTGAAGCTGATGGCGCCCATCGCACCCTTCTATGCCGACAAACTCTATATGGACCTTGTGCGTGCTACAGGTCGCGATAACGTATGCTCAGTACACTTGGCTCAGTTCCCCGTGTGTGACGACTCGCTCGTGGATAAGGAGCTCGAGGTGCGCATGGAGATGGCACAGAAGATCTCTTCTATGGGCTTGGCGCTACGTAAGAAGGTGAACATCATCGTGAAGCAGCCCTTGCAGAAGCTCATGATCCCCGTTGATGCCGAGATGAAGGCACGCCTCGAGGCCGTGAAGCCTCTCATCATGAACGAGGTCAATGTCAAGGAAATCGACTTCGTAGAGGGCGCATCGGACATCCTCGTGAAGAAGGTGAAGTGTAACTTTAAGATCATGGGTAAGAAGTTCGGCCCCTTGATGAAGCAGGTGGCTGCTGCCGTTACTGCTATGAGTCAGGAACAGATTGCCGAACTGGAGACCGCCGGTCGACTCACGCTTGACTTGAACGGTACATCTGCCGAGATTGAGGCTGGCGAGGTAGAGATCTATAGCGAAGACATTCCCGGATGGGTAGTAGCCAACGAGGGTGTGCTCACCGTGGCACTCGATGTTACTGTGACCGACGAGCTCCGTCGTGAGGGTATCGCCCGTGAACTGGTGAGCAAGATTCAGAACATCCGTAAGTCGAGCGGCTTCGAGATCTCTGACCGTATTGCCGTGACTATCTCAAGCGACGAGAATAGCGACGCTGCTATCGAGGAGCACAAGGCATACATCTGCAATCAGGTGTTGGCCGACACACTCGCTATTGCTGAAGTGGCTGAAGGCACTGCCCTCGAGTTTGATGGATTTACCTTACAGGCAATTGTAGAGAAAGTTTAATTTATTATTTACATATAGGTTAGGGCTTCGGCCCTAACCCCCCTAACAACTAAAAACTATGTCAGAAAAAACACGTTACACCGATGAGGAATTGGAAGAATTCCGTGCGATTATTTTAGAGAAATTGGAGTTGGCGCAGCGCGACTACGACAACCTGAAGGGTTCGTTGAGTAATCGCGACAGCAATAGTGACAACGATACAGCTCCTACGTATAAGATTCTTGAAGAGGGTGCCAATACACTCTCAAAGGAAGAAACCATGCGCTTGGCACAGCGTCAGATGAAGTTTATACAGAGTCTGCAGGCTGCCCTCGTACGCATCGAGAACAAGACCTACGGCATCTGCCGTGAGACGGGTAAGCTCATCCCAGCTGGCCGTCTCCGTGCTGTTCCCCATGCTACGCTGAGCATCGAGGCCAAGGAGGCGCAGAAAAAGTAAAGAATGAAGAAGAAACTCACAGAAGGGCGTATGGTTGCGTTGATCGTAGCCATAGCCCTCATTATCGACCAAATTATCAAACTATTGGTGAAGTTGGGCATGCGTCTCTATGAGAGCATTCACATCACCGATTGGTTTTACATCTACTTTACCGAGAATCCTGGCATGGCGTTCGGTATGGAAATATTCGGTAAGGTGTTCCTCACACTCTTCCGCATCGTCGCTGTGGCATTCCTCATCCATTACATCTGCAAGATACGGGGCAAGGGCTTTCCCCGTGGCTACTTGGTGTGCGTGGCGCTCATCATAGCTGGTGCGGCAGGCAACATTATCGATTGCGTGTTCTATGGCCCGTTGTTCTCAGAGAGCACACCCTATTCCGTCGCACAGCTCGTCCCATGGGGCGAGGGGTATGCCCCTATACTCAAAGGCAAGGTGGTAGATATGTTTTACTTTCCCCTTGTAGAGTGGAATTGGCCCGACTGGCTCCCCTTCATCGGTGGTAACCACTTCATCTTCTTTAGCCCCATCTTCAACTTTGCCGATGCTTGCATCAGTTGTGGAGTGATAGCCATATTGCTGTTCTACAGTAGATGTATGAATTGGGGAATGGTGGGTCCCGAAAGCGAAAACACTGTAACCAATGAAGAAAATACTCGTAAATAGTCTATTGCTTACAGCGGCCATTGCTTTGTTTTCCGCTTGCTCAGACAAACGCAAAGATGATGTGCTGCCGACATCAAAGCTCGAGGCCGTGCTCTACGACTATCATTTGGCCCAGGTCATTGTGAACGACCTCCCCTCCAACCAACGCTACAAGAAAGACCTCTACTTCAGTTACGTGTACGACAAGCACGGCGTCACCGAAGCCCAGGTCGACTCCTCGCTCGTCTACTATGCCCGATATCCCGAGGGATTGTCAGAAGTCTATGCTAGTCTCTCAAAGCGTATTGAGTCCGACATCCAACGTATGGAGAGTGAGGACAAGCCTCTCAAAGTCCGAGAGGCTGTAGCCATTGTGGGTGACTCGGTAGACTTGTGGTACGATGCTCGGCTTATACAGCTCACCTCATCACCCTTGGATTGTAGTCGATACTCCTTCTTTGTTCCTACGGATACCAACTTCAAGGTTGGCGACCGACTCGTCTGGAGTGGCAAGGCCATATTTCTGCAGGGTGGGGTAGACTTATTGCAGAGATATCTACATTTGGACCTCAGGGTGAAGTATATGAACGACTCTATCGTGAGTGCTGATACGCTACTCTTCGCCTCGGGTGAATTCTCTATTGAGGTAAGCGATACTGCCGTGGTGAAGAGTGTTACAGGCTCTGCCTACTTGAAGAGTCGCAATGCTGGCGAATGCTTGCTGATGGTCGCTCCCGAGCTAATGCGTTTTCGAAGCGGTAATGACTCGCTCATGATTGACTCAGCTCTAATCAAGAGGCAAGTGAATGCAATGAAGAAACTTCAAATGCTGAAGCCTTCGGCCGAACTTAAGATACAGGTTGCTCACAAATAATAATTCATCCCTCGATGCCTCGCTATTGCTCACACACAGTCATCCTTCCCGATGAAAATCGTCTCGACAATTTTGTCGTAGAGGTTGCAGGGAGCGTCACCGCCTATTATCCCTTTGCCGGTGAGCGTCATTCCACGATATACCTCGACACGCCTATCCTTCTCAGTCACCGTGCCGATCTCGAAGGTAAGACTATCTCGCTCACTCAGCTCACTTGGGCAATGCAAGATGCCGAAAAAGAAAATTCTACTGTGATGTATGCCTATATCCTCACACCTTGTTCCTCATGTGCTGGTGACCGATTTACGATGTCGAGGCTGTAATTTATAATGTCTGGTTTTGCTATCACAGATTTGCGGGGGGAGGGATGTCCTCTTTGTCCAATATCAAGAATGACTCGTTCTTTTTCACTTCGTGGATATACACTCTAAAAAGGTTATCCCTCTGTCCTTTGGAGATATATTCTTTGGATAAAATAAATGTAATATTGTACAATTTACGTATATCCTCGACTTCTTAATTATTTGCTGACCTGTGGCTCGTAATGTGCTGAATGGTTATAGATTGTAAAGGTTAGCCTAGGTGGATGAGGTTAGCTTATTTCTTTTTCCTTCTTTAGAGAAATGATTGGAGGAAAATGTGTAACTTGTTATCGGATTTATTAGTAGGTATATATAGACAACTTATTGAATTTATGTATTGTGGTTTATTTTCTTTAGCTGTTAGTCTGATTTTTTTATAAACATTTTCATAAGAGTGATATGTACGATTTTACTTGGTTGAATAAAGTGGTTTGCTTGTTAAAATCGTACGGGGCTATCGGCTATACTCTTAAAATTCGAAATGGCAGGTATCGAGAAAAGGACTTTTTCAACGGGATTGTATTATGATTATTGAAGACTTAGTATAACTTGACAATATCCATACGTACTCATGGGGTATGGATGTGGCATTTATGTAGTGTATTTTTTAGGAAAACAGTTGGTGGCAAACCACATTATTGTTAATTTTGTATCGTTTGAGAAATGTTTGAGACATAAAACCTATGGCAAAGATACAGAAGACTAATGTGGCGCGCCTGCTTGATCAGGCGAAGGTTTTCTACGAACTTATACCATACGAGGTAGACGAGAATGACCTCAGCGCTCCGCACGTGGCCGAGTCGCTGGGTGAGGATATCGCCCAGGTGTTCAAGACCCTTATCCTACAGGGAGACCGCACGGGCTATTTCGTGTGTGTCATCCCGGGTGATGCTACTGTAGATCTCAAGTTGGCCGCCAAGGTGTCGGGCAATAAGAAGTGCGAGATGATACCCATGAAGCAGTTGCTGCCCCTCACCGGCTACATCCGTGGCGGTTGCTCACCCATAGGAATGAAGAAGCATTTCCCCACCTATATCCACCACACCTGTAACGACTTCCCCTATCTCTTTGTCAGTGCCGGTGTACGCGGCCTGCAGCTCAAGATTGCCCCTGCCGACCTCCTACGCATGGCTCAAGCCGAGGTGGCGGTGCTGATTAATGATTAGCGGTTACCGATTACCGGTTAACGAAAACTGTGCAGCGGAGCTGCATGCCAAAAGCTAACAGCCAAAAGCCAATAACTCAAAGCAAAAACACTTGCACCATCGGCAATAAATGTGTAACTTCGCCACTTGAAAGAAAAATATTACAAAAACTACCGATATGAAGAAGTATATCCTTGACCTTACCGTCCGTGAGACGGTGGCTGTGGGCAAGCAGGCTGTGCTGTTGCGACTCACTGCTGATGAGCAGCTGCCCGAGATGCTCCCGGGACAGTTCGTGGAGGTGCGCGTGGATCAGACTCCTACCGTGATGCTGCGCCGCCCCATCTCTATCCATTATTATGACAAGGTGCTCAATGAGCTGGGCCTCCTGGTGCAGCTCGTGGGTGACGGTACCCGTTGGATGGCAACACTCAAAGCGGGCGACACAGTGAATATCGTGCTCCCCTTGGGCAATGGTTTCACCCTGCCTGCAGACAAGGCGGTGCGCCCCTTGCTCGTAGGTGGTGGCGTGGGAGTGGCTCCCTTGCTCTACCTCGGTATGAAGCTCAAGGAGATGGGTATCGAGCCTACGTTCCTCCTCGGTAGCCGTACGGAGAACGAACTGATGCACATTGCCGAGTTTGAAAAGGTAGGTCGTGTGTTCATCACCACCGAGAATGGTGCCGTGGGCGAGCAGGGCTATGTGACCCAGCACTCGGTGCTCAAGAATGAGCAGTTCGACCAAGTGTACACCTGCGGTCCCAAGCCGATGATGGTGGCCGTGGCACGTTGGGCCAAGGGTGCCGGCGTGGCGTGCGAGGTGTCGCTCGAGAACAAGATGGCCTGTGGCGTAGGTGCCTGCCTCTGCTGCGTGGAGGACACCAAGGAGGGGCACGTGTGTGTATGTAGTGAAGGTCCCGTATTTTCAATAGATAAGTTATCATGGCAGATTTAAGAACTTCGATAGGCAAGCTCGAACTTGCCAACCCGGTGATGACTGCATCGGGCACATTTGGTTACGGCACCGAGTTTGCCGACTTCGTTGACCTCGAAAAATTGGGCGGTGTCATCGTTAAGGGTACTACCTTGCATCACCGCGAGGGTAATCTCTATCCCCGTATGGCGGAGACTCCCGCGGGCATGCTCAATGCTGTTGGTTTGCAGAACAAGGGTGTAGACTACTTCTGCGAGAAGATCTACCCCACCATCAAGGATTATAAGACACGGATGATTGTCAACGTGAGCGGTTCGGCCATCGAGGATTATGTGGCTACTGCTGAGCGTATCAATGCGCTGGAGAATATCCCTGCCATCGAGCTCAATATCTCGTGCCCCAACGTGAAGCAGGGTGGTATGGCCTTTGGCGTGACGGCCAAGGGTGCCGAGGAGGTGGTGAGCGCTGTGCGTAAGGCTTATGACAAGACCCTCATCGTGAAGCTCTCGCCTAACGTGACCGACATCACCGAGATTGCCCGTGCTGCCGAGGCAGCAGGTGCCGACAGCGTGTCGCTCATCAACACACTATTGGGTATGGCCATCGACGCTGAGCGTCGTCGCCCCGTGCTCTCTACCGTGACGGGTGGTATGAGCGGTCCTGCCGTGAAGCCCATCGCACTTCGCATGGTGTGGCAAGTGGCCAAGGCGGTAGGCATCCCCGTCGTAGGCTTGGGTGGTATCACCAATGCTACCGACGCCATTGAGTTCCTCCTTGCCGGTGCATCGGCTATCGAGGTGGGCACAGCCAACTTTATGGATCCTGCCGTGACGGGCAAGATTGTTGACGGCATCAATGAGTACCTCGACCGCCACGGATTCGCTTCAGTGCGAGACATCATCGGGGCGCTGGAGATTTAGTAAAGGATTATTATTCTTTTTGTGTCATCCTGGGCGTAGCGAAGGATCCCGCGCATGGACTTTAGTGAAATTGTTCATTGCACATTGCGAGATGCTTCACTACATTCAGCATGACACAAATTTATCATTTTGCTTCTATGCCCAAAAAGTCCGAAGAAGAACTCCTCATGCATCGCCTCCGTCATAAGTTTCATAAGACGGCGGCAGAGTATGGTCTCATCGAAGAGGGAGACCGCATACTTATTGCCGTGTCGGGAGGTAAGGACTCTCTCGCACTACTTGAGCTCATGGCGGCTCGTGTGCGTGTGCTCAAACCACGCTTCTCCATCGTGGCGGCCCATGTGGTGATGACAAATATCCCTTACCAAAGCGACACCAAATATCTCATCGACTTTGCCCAACGCCTCGGGGTGGAGATGCATATCGTGGAGACCTCGTTTGATGCCTCTACGGATACGCGCAAGTCGCCCTGTTTTCTCTGCTCGTGGAATAGACGCAAGGCGCTCTTCGAGACGGCCAAGGCTCATGGGTGCAATAAGATTGCACTCGGACATCATCAGGACGATGTGCTGGTGACACTGCTCATGAATATGACCTTCCAAGGGGCCTTTTCTACTATGCCCCCGGCACTGAGGATGAACAAATTCGACATGACCATCATCCGTCCACTCTGCCGCATCGAAGAGAAGGAGATACAGCGCCTTGCCGAGCTACACGAATACCGCAAACAGCAGAAGAACTGCCCCCACGAGCACGCCTCGAACCGCAGCCGTATGGCTGAAATGCTGGCCCAGCTAGAAACTCTCAACCCTGAAGCACGCTATAATCTATGGGGTAGTATGACCAACGTGCAGGCCGACCTGCTTCCGCCGAAAGTGTAGGGTAGTGTGCTCTCCGTTTTCGTTAAAAATGATAAAAGCTTTGTCGCATAGAATAAAAGTCGCTACCTTTGCATCTTAACGATATCTGTTGACTATGAAGATAAAGCATCTCATCGCATTTTGTATGACTTTTGTATGCCTTGTGGCCAAGGCCGAGACCTATTTGCTCACACTGCAAGCCAGCATCGAACTCGCCAAGGAGAAGAGCTACACCATGCGCAATCTGCAAGAGAACCTCAAGATAGCCGAGTATAATCTGAAGTCGGCCACCAGTAGCCTGAAAACTCATATCGACCTCAGTCTCACGATGCCCGAGTTTAACCAAACCGTTCGCACGTGGGATGACACCACCGGTGTGTCGTTCTACTCCGTGAAGCGTATGGACTACGGAGGCATGGTGACGGTCACCCAACCGCTCATAACAAATGGTAATATCTATTGGGAAACGAGCCTGAACAGTTATGACGACATGTACAACCAGGACCGCTCATCGACATTCAACACTCGCTTGCGCTTGCGCCAACCTATCGATGCACTCTATGGATACAATGCCATACGCTCGTCGCTCAAGTCGGCACGACTCGATTATGAGCGCACCAACAAGTCGCTCCGTCGAGAGGAACTCAACCTCGTGTATCGCGTGAGCAGTAGTTACTACAACCTGTTGTCGTTGCAGCGAAGTGCCGAGATTGCCTTGCTCGATTATGAACGACAGACCGAGGCCAATGAGATTGCACAGAATAAGTACGCCTCGGGACTCATCCGTGAGGTTGATGCCCTGCAAATGGAGGTTGACCTTGCCGAAGCACAAAATAGCTACGAGATGGCACTCATCAATCAGGAGTCGGCTATAAATAGCTTCAAGGAACTTCTCGGCATAGAACTCACCGATAGCGTGGTGCTGAAAGATGAACTCAAATATTCCATCATTACCATTGATGTCGAGAAGGCGGTGGAATATGCTTTGAAAAATCGCACCGAGCTGCGCGAACGAGACATCGCCATTGAGCAACAACAGATGTCTATACGCCAACAAAAGGCCCAAGGCATGGTGCGCGGACACTTTGATGCCTACGTACAGAAGACGGGCACGAGCATGAGCGATATGTCAACGACCTATGGCTCTACCATACAGAACTCGGCCGCAGACTTTATGGATCGCCCCGTCAACTATGGTGTGGGACTCACCATATCGGTGCCCTTGCTCGATTGGGGAGAGAATAAGGCTCGTGTGCGTGCCGCTGAGGCTCGCCAACGACAGAACTACCTCGCCAAGGAGGAGCTGGAACGCTCTATCGAAACCGAGACACGCAACTCTGTCGCCCAGTTGAATAACAACCTCAAGCGCTTGCAATTGCTCGAGAAGAACGTAGTCATCGCCGAAAAGAGTTTCGCCATCACCTTGCAACGCTTCACCGATGGTGACATCGATAGCCAGACCCTTGCCCTTGAACGCAATCGTCTCAATAGCGCCTACCGCAACCACCTGAGCGCCTACATCGCCTACCAGCTCAGCTTGGCCGATATCATGCGCAAGACCCTCTACGACTTCGAGAAGGACGAACCGCTGGCAATGTAATCCCACATGGTTGTTGGACAGAATATCCTAATAACAATAAATTTAGTGATATAGCAATGAGTGAAATTACGAAATGCCCCAAGTGTAGTGGTGAATATGTATATTTTGACGGAGCATTATATGTCTGCCCCAGTTGTGGGCATGAGTTCAATGAGGAGGATGCCTCTTCAACCGAAACCATAGTAGAGGTGGCAAAGGATAGCAATGGGACCGAACTTTTCGATGGAGACTCAGTAACCGTAATCAAGGACCTCAAAGTGAAGGGCTCATCAATGGTTATCAAGCGGGGGACCAAGGTGAAAAGCATACGCCTCACCGAAAATTCCGGAGAGGTAGATTGTAAGATTGATTGTAGTGGTATCGTATTAAGAACATGCTATTTAAAGAAATGATTTGTACGAAAATACATCATTCGCAATTGTAAAATTGTACAGGCTAAGGATAAAAACACTAAACGATATTCTTAAGAGTCAGCTCTCCCATGGAGGGCTGATTTTTTATACCCACATTGTTGATGCTATTCCGGTTTGTATGATATGCGATAGGCGAGGTGGGAAGCCATGCGTTGATGGGTTTCGTGGAAGAGAGTATCGTTATCCACTGGTTGTGGATAAAATGTGGAAAACTTAGCCACATAATCCTTCTTTGTACAAGACCTTTTGTGTACTTTTGTGTCCGCAAAACGAAAATTGACTATGGCAACAACCCGACAACCCCGAAAAACTACGGCTACACGCACTGTGAAGCAGACCGATGACTATGGTCACTTGCAGCCCCAAGCTCCAGAGCTCGAGGCTGCGGTGCTGGGAGCATTGATGATTGAGAAGGATGCGTATCCGCTCATCAGTGAGATACTCAAACCCGAATCTTTCTATGAACATCGACACCAGTTGCTCTATAAGGCGATACAGACGCTGGCCATTGGACAGAAGCCTATCGATATCCTCACCGTAGCACAACAATTGCGCTCTACGGGCGAACTGGAAGAGGTGGGCGGTCCTGTCTATATCTCTCAGTTGGCGGGTAAGGTCAATTCGTCGGCACATATCGAGTACCATGCACGCATCATTGCGCAAAAGTTTCTCGCACGTGAGCTGATTACTTTCACCAGCGGCATACAGACCAAGGCATTTGACGAGACGCAGGATGTGGAAGATCTGATGCAGGAGGCCGAAGGAAAGCTCTTTGCCATCTCTCAACAGAATATGAAGAAGGACTACACGCAGATTAATCCCGTGATACAACAGGCCTACGAACAATTGAAGGTTGCTGCCTCACGCGACTCGGGATTGAGTGGTCTTTCAACGGGCTTCTATGAGCTGGATAAGTATACCTCGGGTTGGCAAAACTCCGACCTCGTCATCATCGCGGCTCGTCCGGCGATGGGTAAGACGGCCTTCGTGCTCTCGATGGCGAAGAATATTGCCGTGAACAA
This sequence comes from Bacteroidaceae bacterium, assembly GCA_045661085.1. Classification (GTDB taxonomy): domain Bacteria; phylum Bacteroidota; class Bacteroidia; order Bacteroidales; family Bacteroidaceae; genus UBA1189. The sequence continues at coordinate 10,411 of JAZRFA010000121.1, read as the reverse complement.
TCGTGAACCGGTAGCGATGTTCTCGCTTGAGATGAGTAATGTGCAGTTGGTCAATCGTCTCATCACTAACGTGTGTGAAATCTCGGGTGAGAAAATCAAGAGTGGTCAGTTAGCTCCCTACGAGTGGGGACAGCTCGATGGTAACATCAGTGCCTTGGTCGATGCTCCGCTTTATGTGGACGACACACCATCGCTCTCCATCTTTGAACTTCGCACCAAGGCTCGCCGACTGGTGCGTGAGCATGGAGTGAAACTCATCATCATTGACTACTTGCAGTTGATGAATGCCTCGGGTGCTTCGTTTGGTAGCCGTCAAGAGGAAGTGAGTACCATTTCACGCTCGCTCAAAGGATTGGCCAAGGAACTCAATATTCCCATCATTGCCCTCAGTCAGCTCAATCGTGGTGTCGAGAGCCGTGAGGGTATTGAGGGTAAGCGTCCTCAGTTGAGTGACCTTCGTGAGTCGGGAGCCATCGAGCAGGATGCAGATATGGTATGTTTTATCCATCGTCCTGAGTACTATAAAATATTCCAGGACGAGAAGGGTAACGACTTGCATGGATTGGCCGAGATTATCATTGCCAAGCATCGTAATGGTGCGGTGGGAGATGTACGCCTTCGTTTCGTTGGTCAATATGCCCGTTTTCAGAACATCGAGGACGATAGTCTTGTTCCGTTGCCCGAGGATACCGTACTGGTGTCGAAGATGAATAGCCGCAACAGACAACCGAACAGCAGTGATCAATATATAGGTATGCCTCCTGTACCTCCACCTCCCAGTAATCCGTTCCCGATGGGCGGGGTAGGCGGTGACGACATTATGCCGTTCTAAAAGAGATTTCATACTCATAGGATAAGTTTTCCTATAGGAGAGAGGAGGTGCACCGCGCCTTCTCTCTTTGTTTATGTGCATCTTTAACGAAACGACTTGTAATCGTTGTAAAGGATTTTTATCTGTAAGATATTGTAATATAGTTTGGTAGGGAATGTTTTGTCTATTTTTAACGGTAAATCTTTGCGATTTTCTTCTTTTTCTGTACTCTCGGACGCAAATATGCGATTCTCATCCATTTAGAGCGGCTATAGGTGTGTTATTTCTTCTTGCTCTTCTTGATAGGTGGATAAATTCTGTAGGCTATCCCGCATTGATTACATTGATAACTTTTTTATATTAAAACCATGTTAGATTTGTTACTTTTTATGGTTTGTAATTGTAAGGTTGTAAACTATAACATAAGGCCGTGTTCTGATCGAAGTGCGGATTACAAATGCTATCATGGTGTCAAGGGTTACATATATGACCTTGCTGCGTAGAAGGATTAATTGACTGTATAATCTATAAAATGCATACTATCCATAAGAATATCAGTATAGTTGTGCTATTATTCTTAAAGTTATTTATTGAGTATTTTGTATATTCTCGAATAATTATGCTAAACCATAGCTGTTGGTATCGATGTATGAGTTTATTAGCTTGTATATTAATGGATTGTATGTAAATATTAAAGTGGATTACGCGCCGCGGTTAACGAAGAGTATAGTATGAGAACTTCTTTTGTTTATATTTGTATCCTCCCCGATTGTGGACTATGTCACGTCTGTTTAGAAATATAAATTGCAAATGTAATCAAAAGTGTTTACCTTTGTAATGTTATTCGTAATACGATAATTTAACAATTATAAACTGATGAGAGAGCGTATTAAAGAGATTATTGAGCGTGAGGGTATGGGACAGAGTCAATTTGCCGATTTTATAGGTGTAAACCGTCCTACCTTATCGCACATACTTGCAGGACGTAACAATCCAAGCATGGAGGTGGTGATGAAGATTCACCAGAAGTTTCCTAAAATCAATATCCTGTGGCTTCTCGATGGCTTAGGCTCTTATGAGGGTGATGTCGTGGCTGACTATCTCAATGGTACGCTCATTGAGGATCAAGTTGCCGATGGCAATGGTGTGGCATCATATGAACGCACGGAGCAATTGGAGTCCTCCTCTCCAATCAGGGCAGGCAATCAGCCTCAATCCCGCTTCTATCAGGGTGAATTATTCGCCGAGAATGCCGTATTTACGTCCGAGGGTACAGGTGCTTCGAAAAATCGCAAGGAAATGCCCTTTCAGACACCCCAAAAAGCACCTTATCTCTCTGATACTCAACTTGAATACGCAAAAAAATCTTTGCAAAGAAAAATCGTAGAAATAAAAATTTTCTACGATGATGGTACCTACGAGACTTTCAAGCAATAAAAAAATGATTTGTCTCTTCTTTTCTTCATGTAAAGTTGGGGCTTTTCTTTGAGTCACTTCTCAAATTCCAGGGAGAGTTGTTCCCAGGTACTTTGGCGGGTGTGATCATTCTCATCACGTGGGTTTGATACCGACAAGCCAATCAGTCGTATGGGGTGCTCCTCGTAGTCAACATCACCCAACATTTTTTTTGCTAGTGGTAATATGACTTTCATCTTCGTGAGCTCCTTGTCCTGTGTGATGCTACGCGTGATTTGTGTGAAGTCGTGAAACTTGACTTTCAGTGTAAGCGTGTTTCCTCGGAAGTCCTTCTCCCCCAATCGTCGTATGAGCTCCTCGGTTGTGTGGTATAACTCCACGATGACCGCCGCCTTGGTATAAATGTCCTGCTCCAATGTACGCTCGCACCCGATGGACTTACGCACCCTCACGGCCTCCACCGGGCGCAGGTCGATGCCTCGTGCAAAGTCGTAGTAGAGTTTTCCCGCTTTGCCGAATTCGCGTGTGAGTCCATCGAGCGACCATTGTCGTAGCTCCCGTCCGTTGTGTATGCCCAGTGCATGCATTCGTTTGGCTGTCACCTTACCCACGCCCCAGAAATCCTCAATGGGAAGTAGGGAGATGAAGTCCATCGCGTGGTCGGGGTGTATGGTGCACAGCCCGTCGGGCTTGCGGTAGTCAGAGGCAATCTTGGCGAGGAACTTGTTATACGATACGCCTGCCGATGCCACCAGCCCCAGCTCTTCGCGTATTCTCCGCTTTATCTCGCGTGCTATGTCGATGGCAAGTGGCATGCCCTTCTTGTTTGCGGTGACATCGAGGAATGCCTCATCGAGTGCCAGGGGTTCTATGATGTCGGTGTATTCGTGGAATATCTCGTGTATGTGATCCGATACCTCTTTGTATACCTCCATTCTCCCTGGCACAAATACGAGCTCGGGGCATATTCTTGCCGCCTTGAGCGATGCCATGGCCGAACGCACTCCATACTTTCGTGCCTCGTAGCTGGCCGCCGACACCACACCACGCTCGCCAGCATGACCCACAGCAATAGGCTTCCCACGCAACTCGGGGTTGTCGCGTTGCTCCACCGATGCGTAGAACGCATCCATATCAATATGTATAATCTTGCGCTCGGTCACGTGTTAGGTGTGGATAAATGGGATTACGAGTCGTGTGGAATCGGGTGTTGGGATGGATTATTCTACGGGCTTGCCAGCCTGTACCCATCCGTTATATCCTGTGGCAAGTTCTATCACCCGATATCCCTTGGTAGAGAGCATCGAGGCTGCCCGCTTGCTTCGGTTTCCACTACGGCAATAGAGTGCCACGGTGCTTTCGGGCTTGATGGATGCTACGGCGAGGCTATCAAAGTCAGGTTTCAGCACATCGATGTGCAGTGTGGTGCCCGCGATGTGTCCCGCTTCGTGCTCATCGAGTCGTCGCACGTCGAGCACCACTACACTGGTGTCGGCAATCGTTTGGGCAAACTCGTCTACCGAAACGCTACGAAACTCCTCAGCCACCTGTTGTTGGCCCGTCTTCTGTCCCTGGCATGCCATACTCATCAAGCAGGCCACGATGGGGTAAAATATTCTTTTCATATCTGTCTGATTGTGGTGTAACAAAGGTATATCTTTTTTGTTTTACCACCAAATTTTGATGGTCTCGTCCCAAGGTCGTTGTTATCGGCGGATGCAGCTAACATCCACCGTGATTACTGTGCATAGTTTGGGAGTGCGGGTGTATGGTACTCAGCTCTTGTGGCACAAAATGCGTTTTTGTACCATTCATCCGTTGCGTATGAGTGGAATATGCGCTACCTTTGCATATACAAAGCTATGAAACCATTAAGCAAGAACGCACTGATAGGTTATCCTGCGGGGATAATCACGGGTATCAGCTACGGGTTGAACCCTCTCTTTGGTATGCCTCTTATGAATAAGGGGACCGAGGTGGAGTCTATTCTTTTCTTCCGCTATGGCATTGCGGTGCTCATCCTCGGTGCCGTGCTCCTCTGCGACAGGCAGAGCTTCAAGATCACGTGGCGCCAGGCGGGCATCCTGCTCGTGCTCGGCCTGCTCTATACGGCCAGCAGTGTCACCCTCTTCGAGGCCTACAAGTACATCCCCTCGGGGCTTGCCACCACGCTCGTGTTCCTTTATCCCGTGCTTGTGGCGCTCATCATGGTATTCCTGCGTGTCATCCCCTCGTGGCAGGTGTGGCTCGCCATCGTGGCCACGTTCATCGGTGTCATCATCATGACCCAGAGTGGCGACACCCACCACATCAATCCCGTAGGTGTATTGCTCTCCATCGGCTCGGCTCTGGTGTATGTCCTGTTCATCGTCATCATCAACCGTAGCCGTACCATCAGCACCATTCCCAGCTCGTTGCTCACCTTCTACACCCTGTGTGTGGGGGCCGTGGTGTTCCTCACGCGTATCGGCATGTCTGGCACCGAACTCTTGGACGGCATCACTACCCGGCTCGACTGGCTCAACCTCGTAGGCCTTGCCCTATTGCCTACCATCGTGTCCACCGCCACCTTGGCTGTTGCCACGCGCAATATCGGTGCCACCAAGGCTTCCGTGCTTGGCGTGTTCGAACCCATCACCGCCATTCTCGTGGGCACCCTCATCTTTGGCGAAGCCCTCACCGACAATATCCTCATCGGCATCACCATCGCCATAGTTGCCGTCACCTTCATGATCATTTCCACGAAGCGTTGAGTCTGGATTTATTGTCTTATGTGAGGCGGTGCATTCTGTGTATCTGTTCCCTTTACCGATAGGTCTGCCATTTGTAAGCAAAAACAAAGGAAATAATTCTCGGGATATTGTTACATTGGGAAATAGACTTTATATTTGTATCCAATATGCTGAAGACAGGAGCATCGAGGGATGCCGGATAATGGAAATAAAAGAAAAAACAATGAAAATATCACTTATTCAAATGGATCTTGCTTGGTGCGACACTTTGGAGAACCTTCACCGTGCCGAGCAACTGATTGCAGGCGCCCCCAGTGCCGATGTGTATGTGTTGCCCGAGATGTTTACTACGGGTTTCTGTATGGAGCCTCGACGTATTGCCGAGCCTATGGAAGGACCTACGCTCGCGTGGATGCGGCGTGTTGCGGCCGAGACCAATGCGGCTATTGTGGGAAGCATAGCTACCATAGCTCCCGAAGGAGGATACAAGAACCGTATGTACTTTGTGGAGCCCGAAGGACGGGTGACATACTATGATAAGCGTCACCTCTTCAGCTATTCCGGCGAGGACAAGCATTATGAGGCAGGCTCTGAGAGGGTTATCGTGGAGTATCGCGGCGTGAGATTCTTCCTGCAGGTGTGCTACGACTTGCGATTCCCTGTGTTTGGACGCAACTGCGACGACTACGATGTGGCTATCTATGTGGCCAACTGGCCCGACAAGCGTCGTATGGCATGGGACATCTTGTTGCGCGCACGTGCCATAGAGAACCAAGCGGTGGTGATTGGCGTGAACCGTGTGGGCACTGATCCCATGTGCAACTACGATGGTGGTACGGCGGCCATCGACTTTTTTGGCTATGTCGCGGTGACCTGCGACGACAATGCCGAGCAGGTGGTGAGCTATGAGGTCAAGATGGATGAGCTCAGACACTACCGCGAAAAGTTCCCCTCACTAGCCGACTCGGACGATTTTCGCTTGGTGGAAGGGTAGGGGATGGAAACCTGAATGAAGAAGAGACAGGAGAATCCTGCAGGATTCTCCTGTCTCTTCTTTTGTCTTTCTGATTACTGATACATAAAGCGCTTGATGCTCTTCTTGGGAGTCTTCTCAAACTCCTCGCTCTGTATCTGTACGCTAGCAATCTGACAGTAGGCGGCGAGGTTCTTGTTAAGCTCGACGCGGTTGGCCTCCATCTGAGCAGCTACATCTTGTACGGTCTTCTCCTCCTTGAATGCTGTGTCATAGTCGGGCACGATGAGCGCTACGAGCTTTCCATCGCGATGTACGACGAGTGATTCAGAGACGTAGGGGAGGCTGTTGAGCTGGTCCTCAATCTCCTCGGGGTAGATGTTCTGTCCTGAGGGGCCGAGAAGCATGTTCTTTGAACGGCCCTTGATGAATACGTTGCCGTCCTTGTCCATCACGCCAAGGTCTCCAGAGTGGTACCAGCCGTCGGCATCGATGGTCTCGGCGGTGGCCTCTTCATTCTTGTAGTAGCCAAGCATCACGTTGGGACCCTTCACGAGAATCTCGCCGGGGATGTGCTCGGGGTCCTGGGAGTTGATGCGCACCTGCATGCCATAGGCAGCCTTACCGCATGAACCGGGTACGAAATTCTTCCAGTCCTCGTAGCAGATGATGGGGGCACACTCGGTGGCACCATAACCTACGGTGTAAGGGAACTTGAGCTGGTGGAGCAGGGTCTCGACCTCCTGGTTGAAGGCAGCACCACCCACGATAACCTCGTAGAAGTTGCCACCGAACGAGCTGATCATCGTATCGCGCACCTTGGCAAGGATGGCCTCGTTCACGATGGGTACCTTGAGCAGGAGACGCATGCTCGGGGTCTCGAGCTTGGGAATAACGTTCTTCTTGATAATTTTCTCGATGATGAGGGGCACGGCAACAACCACAGAAGGCTTGATCTCGTTGAGCGCCTGGAAAATAATCTTAGGTGAGGGTATTCTGGTGAGGAAGTAGATGTGCATACCTGCGGTGAGCTCATATACGAACTCGAATGCCATACCGTACATATGGGCCATAGGAAGCATTGACACGATGGTCATACCTGCCTTGAGGTTGAGAGCACGATCAGCAAACTCCATGTTATTGGTCACCGCACGGTAGGGAATCATCACACCCTTAGAGAATCCGGTAGAACCGCTGGTGTAGTTGATGATAGCCAAGTCGTCCTCGTGGTTGTTGTGGTAATAGTTCACCATGTTCTTCTCGAAGCGGGTAGGGAACTTCTTACCGAAGAGCTCGTTTAAGTGCTCACGAGCATAAGTGAGTCGCTCATCGCGACTAATGCGTAGGTCGTAGTTCTCCAAACTGATTACACCCAGTACGTTAGGGATTTCGTCCTCGTTGAGATTCTCCCAGTTGTTTTCACCGATGAAGGCCAGCTTAGAGTCAGAGTGGTTGATGATATTGTGCACGTTATCAGCCTTGAACTCATGCAAGATGGGCACAGGCACAGCACCGTAGGTCAAGGTGGCAAGGAAGGCTACACCCCAGTTCGATGAGTTGCGTCCGCAAAGCGAAATCTTGTCACCGGGCACTATGCCTACTTCGTTGAACATGATGTGTAACTTTTCGATACGGCGAGCCACATCCTTGTACTGTAGGGTACAACCTTTGTAGTCGGTCAAGGCATCGCGGTCCCAATTCTTCTTGATGCTGTCTTCAATGCGTAAGATAATGTCTTTTGCCATAGAATTATGTTTATTTTATGGTTTAACAACTGACAAATATACGAGTTTTAATTGTTTCTTGCAACTTTCGACTTGCAATTGTTTCTTAGGTTTAGGCCTCGCATACTCATCATTTCGGCGGCAAAGGTACAAACCAATAGCGAGAGTGCAAAATTAAACCTTTGTTTCTACACTATAATCGTACTTATGTGCAGAAATGAGGGTGGAGAAGTACAAAAAATCCTCTTATGCACGCGCGCGAAACCCCTCGTAGGCGGAAGGCGTGCTTGTGCGCAGGATGAGACGTGTGTGTCGTGTGAATGTTATTCGAAGTCTATCTGTATGTTCAGTTCACCATCTAATGGAGCGATGTCCTCGCCCATAGTCTCCTCGGCAACAAATGCATTGTCGCCAACAGTGTCGGCAAACTCGCTGGGCTGGTTCTCGTGGATGTAGCCTATGGCCTGGCTGAGTGCACCGATGAACTTGCTGAAATCTTCCTGATAGAGGAATATCTTGTGCTTCTCAAATGAGAAGGTCGCGTCGGCTCCCTCGCCTGAGATGAGTTTCTTACTCTCGGTAATGGAGAGGAACAGTTCGCCACGTTTGTTGCGCTTCACGTCAAGGTAGTAGATGCGCTTGCCGGCTTTTACCGATTGTGAGTATACAATGTCCTTTTCAAATTCCATAGTGTTTTTCATGTTAGATTGTGTCAAAAAAATGCTAATGCGTACTGTTTCAGTTTCAAAGTTGAAACATTTATTTCATAAAAACAAGAAAAATGTGTGATTTTATCCTTTTTTTGATGGAAAAAGTGAATTTGTTGCAATGTATTGGGCAAATTTGCTATCTTTGTGGCTCATTTACAAAATGTGCACACAATGAAGATTATGAAGTTTGGCGGAACATCAGTGGGTTCCGTTGATAGCATACAGAAGGTAAAACAGATTGTAGAGTCCGAGAAGGAACCTGTAATCGTAGTCGTTTCGGCTCTAGGAGGCATCACCGACCAACTCATACGCACCGCTGCCATGGCAACACGTGGCGACATCGCCTATGAGGCCGAGTTTGATAGCATTGTGCGTCGCCACGAGGACATGATACAACATGTCATCCCCGCAGGAAGCGGTAAGCGCATGCTGGGCAAGAAGATACACGCGTTGCTCGATGAACTTAAGGACATTTATCAGGGTCTCTACCTGCTCAAGGACATCTCTTCGAATATGGAGGACACCGTGGTGAGCTATGGTGAACGCCTATCGAGCCTAATCGTGAGCGCACTCATCGAGGAGGCTGAGGTGTTTGACTCGCGCGCATTCATGAAGACCGAGCGCAAGCATCACAAGCATTTGCTCGACTCGGAGCTGTCGGGAAAGCTCATCCGTGAAACTTTCCGCGAATTGCCCCGTGTATCGGTAGTGCCGGGATTCATTGCATCGGACAAGAATACGGGTCGCGTCACCAATCTGGGACGTGGCGGCTCTGACTATACCGCAGCGGTCATCGCCGCGGTGCTGGAGGCATCAATCTTGGAGATTTGGACCGATGTGGACGGATTTATGACCGCTGACCCCAAGGTGATATCTACGGCCTATGCCATTGAGGAACTTAGTTATGTGGAGGCGATGGAGCTCTGCAACTTCGGAGCCAAGGTGGTATATCCGCCCACTATCTATCCTGCATTCCACGAGAATATACCTATATTAATAAAAAATACATTCAACCCCGAGGCGCAGGGCACCATCATCCGTGAGCGCTTGAGCGACAACACCAAGCCCATCAAGGGTATCTCGAGCATCAATGATACAGCGCTTATTACCGTGCAGGGACTCGGTATGGTAGGGGTCATCGGTGTGAACCACCGCATCTTCCGCACCCTAGCTCAGAACGGTATCAGTGTTTTCCTCGTGTCTCAGGCATCATCGGAAAATAGTACCTCTATCGGTGTGCGCAACGTGGATGCTGACTTGGCGTGTGAAGTGCTCAATGCCGAGTTTGCCAAAGAGATTGCTACGGGTGAAATCAATCATGTGGCCGCCGAGAAGGGACTTGCTACCGTGGCTATCGTGGGTGAGAATATGAAACATACACCGGGTATAGCGGGTAAGCTCTTCGGTACATTGGGTCGCAATGGTATCAACGTGATTGCCTGTGCGCAGGGTGCATCGGAAACTAATATTTCATTCGTTGTCGATGCTACCTGGTTGCGCAAGACGCTGAACGTGATTCACGACTCGTTCTTCCTCTCCGAATATCAAGTGCTCAACCTTTTCATCTGCGGCGTGGGTACCGTGGGCGGAAGTCTCATTGAACAGATTCGCCAACAACGCGAGAAACTTATGGAAGAGCGCGGACTGAAGCTCAATGTGGTGGGTATTGCGAGTGGTCACTATGCGGTGTTTGATCGTGATGGCGTGGATCTCAACAACTATCGTGAGCTCCTCAAAGAGGGTGGCGAGAGCAGCCTTGACCGATTAAAGGAGGAGGTCATCGGTATGAATATCTTCAACTCGGTGTTCGTCGATTGTACCGCCAGCGATGATGTAGCGGCACTCTATAGGGATTTCCTCAGCCATAATATCTCTGTGGTTGCAGCCAATAAGGTGGCGGCTTCTTCACAGTACGAGAACTATAAGGAACTGAAACTTACTGCCCGTCGTCGTGGCGTGAAGTATCTCTTCGAAACCAATGTGGGTGCAGGATTGCCTGTCATCAATACCATCAACGACCTCATCAACAGTGGCGACAAAAGGCG
>JAZRFA010000120.1:0-9840 GCA_045661085.1 Bacteroidaceae bacterium | reverse complement strand
GGGTGAGAACTCCTTCTGGGCCATCACCTCTGCGGAGTAGCACTTGCCCTCGATGCTGATATGGAACGATCCGAGCTCGGTGAGCACTACGCGCTGTCCGTTGAGGAGCGCCTTCTTGATCTTGGGGCGCATGGCACCGAGCACGGCCATGGCATCGGCCTTGGTGACGGTGGTGCTCTCGGCGATGTCTTCGGCAAGGTCGTCGAAGTCATAGGTACCGGTATTCACTGAGGTACCCTTGAAGAAATCCGCGTGGGGGTTCTTGGGGTTGCGGCATTTGCAGACTTTGTAGGTAATTGACATAGTTTTTTGGGTTAAAGGTTATAGGTTAAAGGTTATAGGTTATGGGTTATAGGTTATGGGTTTAGTGTGTAGAGCTCTGTAATTTCCAATTTTTAATTTGTCTGTTGTCTGTTGTCGGTTGTCCATCAATTGACACTGCAAAGGTACTACACAGAATTTCGGCACCTCGACTTACTGCAAAGTTCTGCAAAGTTCTGCAAAGTTCTGCAAAGTTCGTGCAAACGAGCGAGATGCAAGTTAACTTGCAATCTCTCAGCGAGATGCAGCCGAACTAAAGGGGCGTAGCCACTAAAGTTCTTTTACTTAGTTGGCTGATAATGAGAGAGAAGAAATATTTCTGCATTTCTGCGCTGCCGCACCTGCTACGCGCTCGTGCGTAGCCTCCCTCCCGACGCGGAGAAGCCCTGCACCGCACACTGCTGCGCCTCCGAAACTCTTTCTCTTAACTCTTAACTCGCTGGCCGAGGGATACGCGCATAATGCGCGTGCGCCACGCGAGGCGAAGGTTAAGTTAAGTGTTAAGAGATACCCTGCTCTGTATGTTTGCCCAGTATGCACTATATATAGGGGCTTATTTAAGTATTATATATACTACGTATATCTAATACAAAAATAAGAGTTTTTACTACACACTATTTTCGCCCATCGGGAGACAGAGCGTATTTTAATTCTTAACCTTAACTCTTAACCTATTTGCACAATCGGAAAACATTTCGTATCTTCGCATCGTCAAAAACCAATAGAGTGCATTATGGACCACACCACCCAGCAGCCCATCGAGCTGCACTGCCGAGCCGTACTGCACCTCTCTCCCGAGCATTTCACTATTAGGGGGGGGTAAAGAGCTGTTTATCAACACTTTACAAACCTCTGAGGAGGCTGCCGACATGGCTGAGCTGACCCGCCTGCGCGAGGAGAACGAGAGCCTGCGTGCCGAGGTCGATGCCCTGCGCACGCGCCTTGCACGCTACGAGGCTGCCCCCACGGGCGACCCTGCCCATGTGGCGCGCGCCATTGCCCGTGCCTACGGTGCACTCGCGGAAGTGAGCGCGAGCGACTGGATAGCCTCCTACTGGGTACTCACCACCTATGCCAAGGCACCGCAGCAGTTTGCCGCCTTCGCCCGCTGGGCCAACGCCCTGCGCGTGCCCTCGATGCCGCCCTGCAAGGCCGAGCTCCTCTCCAAGGCCGATGCCCTCTACCGCCGCCCCCTCTACCACTGGGAGCAGGGATCGTCGCGGGTGCTCGCGCGCCTGCAGATTGCCCGAACGCTAAAGCGCGCGCTACTATGCGAATAGCCGATATCATCGCCTTTGCCGCCTTGTGGCTTGTGGGCTTGGTCATCTATGGGCGCGTGTTCCGTCGGGGGCGCAGGCGCAGAAGCCCCCAAAGACATTCCTCAAACCATTCCTCAAAGCGTGGCCGAGGGTAAGAAACATTCCGAAAAACATTCCTCACATTCCTAAAAACATTCCTCAACCCATCGAAAGTTTCGGTGGGTTGCATTGTCTCCGTACCTTTGCTCCTGTTAGTTGTGCGCGCTTCTACACCACTTATGTTTAACTTCTACAAAAACAATTGACAACTATGAGCAAACAACATTTCCAAAGCAATGAAACCCTCGAGATGTGCGATGTCACCGTAACGCAGGAGGGTGGTGTGACCATCAAGACCAAGAGCTACCACACAGCCGAGCTGGAGCGTCTCGGGGTGCCCGAGAAGACCATCCGCGGACGCATGAAGATGGTGGAGAAGGACCTCGTCTTCGACCCCTATGCCGAGGGGTCGCGCAAGCCCACCTACTCGAAGCAGGTCGTCGTGGGCAGCACCACGCTGGCCGTTACCGAGGACAAGGTGAAGGTGTCGTTCATGGTTCCGCGCCACCTCTCGAAACCGCTGATGACGCTCTACATACAGAGCGAGATTGATGAGGTGAAGCGCCGCCTCGACACCGATGTGTATGACAACCTTGTCAGGGGACAACAGACAATAGACAACAGACAACCGACGACAAACCGAGAGCAATCAAGCTCGCTTGAATTGCCAAGGTGCGAAGGAGGAAAAGCCTGCGCAGCAGGATTAACAGAGACATCAACCGGAGGCAGTCTTTTGACCGTAGACCGTTGTCCGTTGTCAACAGAAGAGACGAAAGGAGGTGCCGCATGAGCCAGCCCATCAAGGACCGCGAAGCCTTCTTCGACTACTTGGAGGATGGGTTGCAGGCCTACTTCGATAACCACGACCGCCTCTTCGGCGGCATCATCCACCTCACGGTGGGCGTGCGCGAGGGTCAGGTGGGAGGCATCATCAAGTCTGCCGACGCGTTTGGAGCGTCGGTTGCGACGACGGAAGGTTTACCTTCCCAAAGGAGTGCGGCGAAGCCGCCCCTCCACTACTCGGGCTTCACGCTCGACCGCGTGAAGGAAATCATTGCCTACGTGCTCCCCCGACACGTGCCGCGCACCGAGGTGGCGATGGTCACCGAAGCCATCATCGAGGAGCTGCGCATGGGACGCGAGGAGCCCCAAGAGCCTAAGAAGGTAGGCCGCCCCAAGAAACAAAGCACTAAACAGTCAACTCAAAACACTAAACAAGCAAACACCGAAACCCATGAGCAAGAAGAAACAGGGGAGCAACCCCGATAAGAAGAGCCACCACATCTTCACCAACCCACATCTGAACGAAATCTTTTGCGCCACGCCCAAGGCCGCGCGTGAGTTCGTCGATGCAGCCTTTGAGTCCTTTCGCGATGCCGATGCCAACCTCTTGCCCGACGACAAATACCGCATCCATGTAGCCAGCTACGTGGCAGGCGTGATAGAGACGGCCTTCGAGCTGGGCTGGAAGGAGGCCATGACGAGAGCATCTAAAGTCATGTTGGAGGATCTGTTATGAAGCACTTCACTCTCAAAGAGCTCACCCATAGCGACACGGCCGTGTCGCTTGGGATTGACAACACCCCGACGGCTGCAGCCGTGCCCCTGATGGTGGAACTCATCGACCGCGTGCTCGACCCTATCCGCGAACATTGGGGCTTGCCCATCCGCGTCACGAGCGGCTACCGCTGCCCCGAGCTGAACGAGGAGGTGGGCGGCGTGGAGGATAGCTGGCACATGGATGGCTGCGCGGCCGACATCACGGCCCTCGGCAACAACGAGGAGCACCGCCGCCACCGCAACATCGAGCTCATGTCGCTCATCCGCACGCTGCACCTCACGGGCAAGATTGCCCTCACCGAGTGCTACGCAGGACCCGACTACAAGTACATCCACGTGGCCTACAGCCCAGCCGATATTGACCCGCTACCATTCGTTTAACTCACTGCCTCACGCCGATGATTAAGTCTCACACAGATCGCACGGATCTCACGAAGGCAAGTCGCTTCGCCCTTGCCCGCCTCCGGGGTGTGTACACTCGGCGAAGCCGACAAGCTGCGAGCACTCCTTGCGATGCAGCCTCTGTGAGATTAGTGAGATCTGCGTGAGATAAAAAGAAATCTGCGTGAAACAAGAAAAACCGCGATGCAAGCAATTGTAAAACTGTAAAAGTAAAATGTCAAATGATAAATTACGTAAACAACTCATTCGATAAAGTGCTGAAGCCGTGCGACGCACAGCAGTTCATGACCCTCACTCAAAGCGAGCAGACCGAGAAACTCATCCTCGGCCACCGCGCAGGGGAACATAACTCTAAGGCCAAACTGCCCGCCCTCACCTACATGGGCGTGCTCGACGAGCCACGCTACCGCGACTACCTCGCGCAGTGCGAGGAACAGGGCACCAAACCCCTTGGCTCAAGGCGTGCCGAGTTCATGCGCCCTACGGGTCTGCTGATGCTCGACTTCGACCATGTGGGCGACCCCATGAAGTTGTGGCAGACCATCGTGCAGCGTCACGCTGATGCTGGTACCGACATGGCGCGCGCCATCGCCCTTGCCCACATCACGCCCAGTGGCGATGGCCTGCGTGTGGTGCTCAAACGTGCGAAGGGCAAGACCATCGAACAGGCTCAGCGTGAATGGTGCGAACTAATGAATCTTGATGCCAAGCCCGATGCTGCGTGCAAGGATATCTCGCGCCTCTCCTTCGCGCCCATGCAGAGCGAGGTACTCTACTACAACCCGAGCCTGCTCTTCGGTGAGCTGCCCGAGGCGTCAGACTATCCCGACGGCTCTATCTTCTCAGGAGTCTCTTCCCGAGATGGTGTCATCCCGAGCGAAGAGAGGGATCTCGCAAAGTCTCCTGCGAAGTCCCAGCGCGAGATTCTTCGCGTTGCTCAGAATGACATACAGGATGGAGCAGAGTATGACACGGAGTATCGCGGAGTGCCTTACTCGGAGATAGTCCGCCGCTTGGAAGAGCAGCTTGGTGGCCGCCCCGAACATGGTGCACGCAACTCGTTCATCTTCTCCATGGCCTGCAACCTGCGCTACATCTGCAACGACGATGCTGCATGGATAGCCGCTATCCTCCCCACCTATGGCGAGGAAGCGCAGAAGCACCGCACCACCATACAGAGCGCGGTGAACCGCCCCATGAGCCGAGAGATGCCCGAGACCCTCAAGCGCGCTCTTGGCGTGGCCAAGGCTTGCGCTGACAATGAAAAATTGACAATTGACAATGGACAATTGGCGCCGCCGCAGTTGCCGGGCAACCTCCCTCAGCCCGTCGCCCTGCTCACCTCGCGCACGCCCGATAGGATGAAGGCAGCCGTGGCCATGAGCGTGTTTCCTCCGCTGGGCACTCACCTGCGCGGCGTGGACTTCGCCTACTGGGACGGACGCAACTATGAACCCACGTTTATGAATGTCGTGGTGGCCGAACTCTCGAGCGGTAAGAGCGCGGTGAATACTCCCATCGAGTACGTCCTTGCCGACATCGAGACTCGTGATGAGGTGGCGCTTGGCCGCGAGCGCGAGTGGAAGGATAAGTGCGCACGCATCTCCAGCACGCAGGACAAGCCCGAGCGCCCCAAGGGGCTCGTGGTGCAGATATTGCCCTCGGACATGACCAACGCTGCCTTCGTGCAGCGCCTCTCCGATGCCGACGGCCACTTCCTCTACACGCAGATGGACGAGATAGAACTGCTCAATGCGCTGAAGACCAACACCGCGGGCAACAACGTGAGTGCTATCCTGCGCCTCGCATTCGACTGCGGCAAGTATGGCCAGGCACGTGTGGCGGCCAATGCCATCAACGCCAAGGTGCGTGTGCGCTGGAACTGGAATGCATCGAGTACCGTGCAGCGCGTGCGCAAGTTCTTCGCCAAGAACGTGGCCGACGGCACGCTCTCGCGTGTCTCCTTCGCTACCATCGTGAAGACTCAGGAAGACCGGTACGGCCGCAACCGACCCAAGTACCTCGCTTACGGAGAGCACTTTGCCGACGAGCTGCGCCCCTACATAGACCGCCTCAACACCTGCACGGGCACGCTCGTCTGCCCCGAGGCGAAGGAGTGGGCCGAGCAGCTGTGCGATGAGCTGAGCAACTTTGCCGAGGAGGTCGAGGATGAGACCTATGCTACCCTGTCGTTCCGTGCCGTGCTGATGGGTTTCTTCCGTGCCATGCTGCTCTATGTGATGAACGGCTGTCGGTGGAGCGAGGAGATTGCTGAGTTTGCGGCATGGTCGGTGAGGTATGACCTCTGGTGCAAGATGCGCTTCTTCCGCGACATGCTGCATAGCGACCTCGAAGGCGAGGAGACGGCCAAGCAGCGCGGCCCCGTAGGCCTCCTGTCCCTGCTGCCGCAGGAGTTCACGCGCGATGACGTGCGCGCCCTGCGCATCGCACAAGGCATGAAGCCCGACCCGAAGATGGCTATTTCTAATTGGGTGAAGCGTGGTCTTGTGTTGCGGGATGAGTCTCGTGGTCTGTACTCAAAGGTAGTCAGTAGTCAGTAGTCAATTAATATACGCACTCTATGCTTTGGCCTTTTATTTTTTAATTTCTAATTTTTAATTTTCATGACAATATTCAAGATAAAAGATTACCCCTTCGGGGTGTTGGCACAGATGTACTACCCCGACCATAATTACGACTCGGCCCTGCGCCTCTTCCGTCGCGAGATGCATGACACCCGCGGCATGTGGCAAGCGATGCAGGATGTAGGCTACAAGGAGAACACCAAGCAGCTCACGCGAGCGCAGGTGAGGACGATAGTCCAGTTCCTCGGCGAGCCGTAAAAGAGAAATATAGATTATTCTTGTTTGGTTTTTGTTTTAAGGTTTAGTAAATTTTCAGCGCCGCCCCGTCCGTGAGGATAGGGCGGTGCACGCCTAATGGGTGAGTCCGCTTTTGCTATGTGGATAATCGGGAAGAGCCGCTCGCTATGCTCCCCAGCTCTCGCGGTCGAGGCTGCGATAGCCGATGGCTTCGGCGATGTGGGCGGACTGTACGGTGTCGCTGCCATCGAGGTCGGCAATGGTGCGGGCTACCTTGAGGATGCGGTCGTAGGCACGGGCCGAGAGGTTGAGGCGCTCCATGGCACTCTGCAGCATGGCACGTCCGCGCTCGTCGGGCTGGGCATACTTCTGCAGCAGGCGGGGCGTCATCTGCGCATTGCAGTGGATGCCGGGCTCATCGGCAAAGCGCTGCTCCTGCACCTGGCGGGCACGGATGACGCGCTCACGTATCGTAGCACTGCTCTCCGAAGGGGTCTCCTTGACCAGGTCGTTGAAGGGCACGGGTACGATCTCGACCTGGATGTCGATGCGGTCGAGCAGGGGTCCTGAAATCTTGTTGAGATACTTCTGCACCTGCGAGGGGCTGCACACGCAGGGCTTGGTGGGGTGGTTGTAGTAGCCGCAGGGGCAGGGGTTCATCGAGGCCACGAGCATGAAGTTGGCGGGGTAGTCGATGCTGTACTTGGCACGAGCTACGGTGATGTGGCGGTCCTCGAGGGGCTGGCGCAACATCTCGAGTACGCTGCGATTGAACTCGGGCAGTTCGTCACAGAAGAGCACGCCATTGTGGGCCAGGCTGATCTCTCCTGGTTGCGGGTTGGCACCGCCACCCACGAGGGCCACCGAGGAGATGGTGTGGTGGGGACTACGGAAGGGGCGCACGGCCACGAGCGAGGCATCCTTGCCGAGGCGACCCGCCACGGAGTGTATCTTCGTAGTCTCCAAGCTCTCGTGGAGCGAGAGAGGAGGCAGGATGGAGGGCAGGCGCTTAGCCATCATGGACTTACCGGCACCGGGAGGACCGATGAGGATGATATTGTGTGAACCAGCCGCTGCTACCTCGAAGGCTCGTTTTACATTCTCTTGCCCCTTGACATCAGAAAAGTCAAACTCGAAGCTGTCTTGATGGGCATAGAACTCGCCACGGGTGTCGACGACGGTGGGCGTCAGGGTGTCCTCGCCATTGAGGAAGCGTATCACCTGCACGATGTTGTCGACGCCATAGACGTTGAGGTTGTTGACCACAGCGGCCTCGCGGGCATTCTGAGCAGGGAGGACGAGGCCCTCATAGCCCAGTTCGCGGGCTTTGATGGCGATGGGCAGGGCACCACGGATGGGCATGAGGCTGCCGTCGAGTCCCAGCTCACCCATGATGAGGTAGCGAGATAGCTTGTCGGGCACGATCATGTCGCTCGCCGCCATGATGCCTATGGCAATGGGCAGGTCATAGGCCGAGCCCTCCTTGCGGATGTCGGCAGGAGCCATGTTGATGGTAATCTGCGACGTGGGGACCTTGTAGCCCGTGTTGAGCAGGGCGGCACGGATGCGCTCATGGCTCTCCTTGACAGCAGCATCGGGAAGTCCCACAAGGAAGAACTTCACACCACGCGATGTGTTCACCTCGACGGTGACGATGGTGGCATCGACACCCTGCACGGCAGCTCCAAAGACTTTGACCAGCATAGTATTACTTTTTCTTCTTACTTTTCTCCTGACTCTTTACTGGAGCGAGAATCTGCTTGTAGGCCTCATCGTCGCCCAAGAGTGTGCGGGCACGAAGGATGGTGCTGTCGCTCTTGATGGCCTGTATGATGCTACCACGCTGGTAATAGTAGCGAGTGACGAGCTCATCGGCAAGGAGCTCACAGATATCGGCCTTGAAGATGTCGAAATCGCGGTCTATGTCGTGGCTGAGCTTCTTCTCCAAGGCGGCGAACTCGGCTGCGGCATCGGTGGTATATCCCTCAAACTCGGCCACCTCCTTGAGCGCGGCAAGCGCCTTCTCGCTCTGGCGGTCGTAGGTGAAGTCCGATGCCTTCACTGCCTCCTTGAAGGCGGCAAAGAGGCTGTCGCTCACCTCAAACTCCTCGATGGGTGCAATCGTGGGGTAGCGATAGGTGTAGCTTGTCACGAAATCGAGCAGCACATCGCTATTGGCCAGATAGAACAGCAGGTTGGGCAGACGCTCGGCCGCAATCTCTACGTCGGGCGAGATGCCGCCTTTCTCATGCACGGGACGACCTGCAAGGGTGTAGAACTCGGGCGCGATGGTGTCGGTGGCTTCGCCTTGGGCACCTTTCGAGCGTTTTTTCGAGTAATCAATCTTCTGTACACAACGTCCCGAGGGGGTGTAGTACTTCGATGTCGTAATCTTCAGCGAAGCGTTGTAGGGCAGGTCGCGTACGGTCTGCACCAAGCCCTTACCAAAGGTACGGCGACCCATGATGACACCACGGTCGAGGTCCTGGATGGCTCCCGCCACAATCTCCGACGATGAGGCGCTCTGCCCGTCGACGAGAACTACAAGGGGGACGTTCACATCGAGCGGCTCACGGCGGGTCTTATAGGTCTGCGAAGCTTGAGGCATCTTACCCTTGGTGGATACCACGGTAGTGCCCTTGGGGATGAAGAGCCCAGCGATGTCTATCGCCTCGGCCATGGATCCACCGCCATTGCCGCGCAGGTCGAGGATGAAACTACGGGCGCCGCGGTTCTTGAGCTCTACCAGCGCCAGGCGCACCTCGCGGGCACAATTCTCAGTAAAGCTGTTCAGGATAACATAACCCACGCTATCGGCAAAGAGTGTATAATAAGGCACGGGGGGCATGGCGATATTGGCACGTGAAATCTTTACCTCCACGATGCTGTCGGCCACTCCTTCACGCTTGGCACGTACGGTAAGTGTGGTGCCCGGTTCGCCTCGTAGGCGCGAGCTCACCTCATCGACAGGCAGTCCCTTGAGGTCTTCGCCATCGATGGAGAGCAGGATATCTCCTGCACGCAGCCCCGCATTGAGCGCAGGCATGCCCTCGTAGGGCTCTACGACAACCACGCGATCGTGTTTCTGGTGGTAGCGGATGACAGCACCCACACCGGCATACTTGCCCGTGAGCATCATCTTGAGGTCCTCGTCCTCCTCTTCGGGATAGTACACGGTGTAGGGGTCGAGGTCGGCAAGCATGGCCTGTATACCCGTCTCCACGGCATCGGCCACATCGAGCGTGTCGACATACATCATATCGAGCTCGCGGAAAACGGAATGGAAGAGGTCGAGATACTTTGATATGGTGAAGTTGCGGTCGTCGCCCTTGAAACTCATCAGGGCCACGCACACACAGGGTATGGCAAGTGCCCAT
>JAZRFA010000119.1:0-1988 GCA_045661085.1 Bacteroidaceae bacterium | reverse complement strand
GCGTTCTCCTCCTGGTTGGTGTTGCCACGCGAGCGGTTGCCGCTATTCACGTCTACTACGTGAAGGGCTTCGGTGTGCTCGATGACCATGTAGGCACCACCACGGTAGGGCACGATGCCGCCGAACGATGCCTTGATGGTGGCCTTGCCGAAGCATACGGGGCAACTCTCCTCGACGGCTACGTCCATGGCAGGACGCACGCGCTGGCGGGTGATTTGCATCAGGCCAAACTTGCTCAAGGGAAGGATGTTGTGCTTGGCGCGGTCGCGCGACATGTTCTGGCACATGCGCTCATAGAGCTTCTGGCGATTCTCGGCAGTGTCCATATCGATGAAGTCGACCACGATGATGCCTCCCATATCGCGCAGGCGAAGCTGGCGCGCAAGCTCATCGGCCGCGCCGAGGTTCACGTCGATGGCGTTCTCCTCCTGGTTGGTGTTGCCACGCGAGCGGTTGCCGCTATTCACGTCTACTACGTGAAGGGCTTCGGTGTGCTCGATGACCATGTAGGCACCACCACGGTAGGGCACGATGCGGCCGAACGATGACTTGATCTGCTTCGTCACACCGAAGTTGTCCATGATGGGCAGTGTGCCGGTGTAGTGCTTCACCACGTGTGCTCTGTCGGGGGCAATGAGTGATACGTAGTCGCGTATCTCATTGTATGCGGTGTCGTCGTTGATGTAGATGGCTTCGTACGACGGATTGAAGAGGTCGCGCAGCATAGCTACGGCGCGGCTGTTCTCTTCGTGGATGAGCACGGGGGGCTTGTCGGCTTTCTGTACCTTGAGGATGGCATCGTCCCACTGCTTGACGAGGACTTTTAGCTCGGTGTCGAGCTCGGCAACGCGCTTGCCCTCGGCTACGGTGCGCACGATGACGCCGAAGTTCTTGGGCTTGATGCTCTGGATGAGCTGCTTGAGTCGGGCACGCTCTTCGGCCGACTTGATCTTGGATGATACGCTTACCTTGTCAGAGAAGGGTACGAGCACGAGGAAACGACCTGCAAAGGAGATTTCGGCAGTGAGGCGGGGACCCTTGGTTGAGATGGGCTCCTTGGTCACCTGTACCATAATCTCTTGTCCCTGCTGCAGGATATTGGCGATGCTGCCCTCTTTGGGCAATTCGGGCTGGCCCACCGACTTGGAGTAGGGGGCGAGTTTCTTGCGGTCGCTGACTACCTGTTTCGTATACTTGTGGTAACAGTTGTAGTGGTTACCCAAGTCCTGATAGTGAAGAAAAGCTTCTTTGGCCGAACCTACATCAACAAAGCATGCATTCAGGCCGGGCATAATCTTCTTCACCCGTCCCAAGTACATGTTACCCACAGAGAACGACGCCTCGCGTCCCTCTTTCTGGAATTCCACCAACACCTTGTCTTCGGTCAGGGCGATGGTGATCTCATTGGGCTGTACGTCAATGAATAATTCGCTGGTCACTTTTCTTGGTATTTTTTAGGAGATGGGGAATCTTGCCCCCGACTCCTACAACATTTCATTAAAAGCGACAAAGAACAAACTCAAAATCACTCAGTCGTTGTCTTTTGAAGTTTGTTCTCTGCTTTTCTCTTAGTTGCGTAAGAGCTTACTTCTTGCTCTTATGACGATTCTTTCTCAGTCTTTTTTTACGCTTGTGAGTCGCCATTTTATGACGCTTATGCTTCTTTCCGTTTGGCATAGTGGGAAAAATTTATGGATTAATACTCAATTTATTCTCTATAGATTATTTCTTTACATCAACAGCAAATGTCTTTGCGGGCTTAAATGCGGGAATGTTGTGCTCGGGAACAATGATAGTAGTGTTCTTTGAGATGTTGCGAGCAGTCTTCTGTGCTCTCTTCTTCAAGATGAAGCTACCAAAACCACGAAGATATACATTCTCTTCCTTGATCAACGATTCCTTCACCACTTCCATAAAGGCTTCTACGCACTTGAGTGCCTCAGCCTTATCAACACCTGTCTTCTTGCTGATTTCGTTAACAACTTCAG
>JAZRFA010000118.1:0-19492 GCA_045661085.1 Bacteroidaceae bacterium | reverse complement strand
GGGCGAACATCAGCAACAGGATTTCAAGTATGAGATCTCCGATGTGCGCAAAATCGCGCGCACCCTCTCGGCGTTTGCTAACACTGATGGAGGACGTCTGCTCATTGGGGTCAAGGACAATGGTAAGATTGCAGGTGTGCGCAGCGAAGAGGAGATTTACATGGTCGAGGCTGCCGCCGCGATGTATTGCGTGCCCTCTGTGGAGTGCCGTATGAGTATCCATCGGGTCGAGGGACACAACGTGGTTATTGCTGAGGTGGAGCCCTCAGCAGAATGCCCTGTGCGTGCCCGCTTGGATGATGATAGTCTTTGCGCTTTCGTGCGCATTGCCGACGAGAATATTGTGGCTTCGCCAGTGCAGATGGCCCTTTGGCGCGAGGAGGGTAGGGATCGCGGAGCTGTGCTTCCCTTCACCGAGCGTGAGCAAGCCTTGCTGCGCCTCCTGGCCGATGCCGAGCAGCCCCTTACGCTCAATCGCTTTTCTAGGCTGGGGCGCCTGCCCCGCCATCGAGCCGTGCAGCTGTTGGCGCAGTTTATTCGCTTTGGTCTCGTAGAGCAGAGGTTTGTGGGGCATGCGTTTGTATATGTTGCTTTGAACGATGAGCAGTGAGTAATGAGCAATGAATGTACTATATAACAATAAAGGCCTAATCGATTGATTAGGCCTTTACTTATGCTTTATTGCAAATATTATGCTTCAGCGGGGATAATAGAAACGAAACTCTTGTCGTTACGTCCCTTCTTGAACTGTACGGTACCGTGAACGAGTGCGTAGAGTGTGTGGTCTGAACCCATACCCATGTTCTCACCAGGATGATGAACAGTACCTCTCTGGCGTACGATGATGTTACCTGCCTTACAAACTTGACCACCGAAGATCTTTACACCGAGTCGCTTGCTAGCTGATTCGCGACCGTTCTTAGAACTACCTACACCTTTTTTATGTGCCATGATTCAAAATGTTTTTAAGGGTTAAGCAATAACTTCTTTAATAACAATCTCAGAGAACTGCTGACGGTGACCGTTCAACTTGCGGTAACCTTTTCTTCTCTTCTTGTGGAATACGAGAACCTTCTCGCCCTTTACGAGCTCGGTCTTCACCTCAGCTACAACCTTTGCGCCCTCAACAACGGGAGCACCTACGGTGATAGCACCATCCTTCTCTACCAAAAGAACCTTCTCGAATTCAACCGTTGCACCATTCTCAACGTTTTGAATGTGGTGAACAAACAATTTCTTGCCAGCCTCGGCCTTGAACTGCTGTCCGTTAATTTCTACAATTGCGTACATTAAATATAAAACTTTAAAAGTTTTCCGGGAGGTGTGTCGCAACCACTGCAACCGCTTCTTCAGACCCCTTCGGACTAATCGGGCACAAAGGTACTGCTTTTATTTGACGTGGCAAAGTTTTTAGTTTCTTTTTTTACGATGGCAATATGTCATTTTGAGCATAGCGAAAAATCTCGCGCAGGGACTAGTCATTGCTACTATTACGTGAGACCATGCGAGACCCTTCGCTACGCTCAGAATGACACCATCGCGTTTTTTGCACACAGAAATCACAGAAATACACAGACTTTCAATTTCTCAACACGAATTTAGACTGAACTACACAGACTTTGCAAGTCGCTACGCCCTTAACAACGTTGAGTTTCGGCTGCGCTCGCTGTGAGAGTTTAAACTAGTTTAACTCTCGCTCGCTGGCACGAATCTTGCTGGCCTCCGGGATGCTTGCAATCACTCCGTGAGAAAAGAAACAGTTTAAGTTCTGTTTAGATTCATGTTGATAATAATAGCTTTGCTCGCACAGTGGAACTCCACACACCAAACCCTAAATAAAAATAGCGGCACAGAGAACTGCACCGCTATATATAATAAGGAGTATCGATTACTTGATACCGAGCTTCTTGCGAATATCCTTGGGGATAGCGTTCTTGTGAACCACGATGTTCATGGTCTTGTAGCGAGCGAATGCCTTTGAAGCATACCAGATACCCTTGTAGGTGCCAGCCTCACCCCATGAGTTCTTCACCATGTAGTACTCTACACCGTTCTGATCCTTAGCGATACCGTAGATCTGCATGCCGTGATCGTCGGTGGTCTCCCAGTTATCATAACCCAACTGACGCTGCTCCTGTGTGCACCACAACTCGGTTGAGGGCTTGGGAGTGTTCTTTTTCTCCTCCTCGCTCAGCTTGAGCCAACGTGCCATGTCAGAGCCTTCGAGGTCAGCGCTCTTGCTCTTGTCGGGCATGTTGGCTACGCCGTTGCGTGAGAAACCATTCTCGCTCACGTCAGAACCCCATGCGATGGTGTAACCCTCCATGATAGCGTTGTCAAACACCTGCATGAGCTCGTCGATGGGGAGGTTGTATGACTGTGCCCAACGCCAGTTGTCCTGAATCTCAAGTACAAACGGTGTGTAGAAGGGGTGGTGAGTGTAAGAGGTCAATGAGATGTAGTCAGAGGCGTTGAGACCGGTTGACTCGTAGAATGACTTCGGAGTGTACTCCTTACCGTTGTAGGTAAACTTCTCGGGACGTACGCCGAGGTAGATGTCGTGGATAGCCTCGATAGCCTTCTTCCAGAGCATGTTACCCTCGCTGTCGCTCTGCAAGCTGCGGTGCTTACCCTTGGCGATAGCTGCCACAACAGCGTCGCTCACGGCAGAGAGCTCATTGTGGTTGCTGAGAGTCTCACCATACATCACGCCAGGACGCATCTCCTCTTCGGGAACGAGACCAAACTGCTCCATGCCGTAGATTACATCATAGAATGAGCCACCCTGTGAGAAAGAAATGTCTCCATGAGTGCGTACAGCCTTGTCTGCACGGTCGAGGTAGGTGTTGTGTACGATGTACATCTCTGAGAAGTCATACTCGCCCTTGCCCATGCGGAGCAACTCTGACTCGATGAACGAGAGGCTTGAGTAGCACCAGCAGGTACCGGCACGATTCTGATTCTTGATAGAGGTGATGGGGTTCTCCTTCACGGTGGTGAATACGAAGCCCTCCTCATTTTGCGCTGTAGCACCGAAAGCCATCAAGCCTGCAAGTGCCAATGAAAAGAATCGTTTTGCCATAATTGTTTTTGTTTGTATTAGGTTGTTAATAAATCATCTTCCGCGCAAAGATAGTGATATTTTGCGAGATAACGAAATTTCACCGATAAGATAAAGCCGCGCACGCGGCATTTTATTGTTTTATTCAGAAATAATGTGTAAGTTTGCAGACAATAACACAAGAACCCACTCAAACGTCTCGTGTCATGCTGAGTAAAACGAGCCTTTAGGTCGATGCCCGAGGCATCAGCCTTGGCTGTAAAGCCGAAGGGACAGAAGTCAAGCATCGCGTGTAGAAACCATGCAGGAACCTTGCGAGATCCTTCGCTGAAGCTCAGGATGACAACAGATACCAAGAGCCAACATTACAAAAACTATATAGACATGAAAAAAACAATCCTTACCTCACTGGCCGCTGCGACTCTTGCCCTCTCGGCCAACGCTCAGAACCATGAGCTCACCATCGACATGAAGCGCAATGGTGCTCCTATCCAGAAGACGATGTACGGTCTGTTCATCGAAGACATCAACTATGCTGCCGATGGTGGCCTGTATGCCGAGCTGGTGAAGAACCGCTCGTTCGACTTCCCCTACGCCTTCACCGGATGGAAGGTGGCAGGCAACGTGGAGGTGCGCAACGACGGCCCCTTCGAGCGTAACCCCAACTACGTGCGCCTCAGCGGCTCGGGACACAGAGACAAATGGACAGCCCTGCTCAACGAAGGCTTCTTCGGCATCGGCGTGGAGAAGGACAAGGAGTATCGCTTCACCTTCTACGGTCGCGTGCCCGAAGGCCACAAGGATGCCCGCATCCGCATGGAGCTTGCCATCCCCGTCACCAACCGTGAGGGACAGGACTTCCTCGCCCACGAGATGACCATCAGCGGCAACGAGTGGAAGCAGTATGAGGTAGTAGTGAAATCGCCCCTCACCGAGCCCAAGGCC
Organism: Bacteroidaceae bacterium; assembly: GCA_045661085.1. Taxonomy (GTDB): domain Bacteria; phylum Bacteroidota; class Bacteroidia; order Bacteroidales; family Bacteroidaceae; genus UBA1189. The sequence goes on along the minus strand of JAZRFA010000118.1, from coordinate 15,486 downwards.
GAGTTACGCATCTTCCTTCTGGGTAACAACCCCGTAGACCTCGAGCACATCTCGCTCTTCCCCGTCGACACCTGGAAAGGCCGCAAGGGTGGTCTCCGCAAGGACCTCATGGAGGCACTCTACGACATGAAGCCCGGTTGCTTCCGCTTCCCCGGTGGATGTATCGTTGAGGGCACCGACCTCGCCACACGCTACAATTGGAAGAACACCCTCGGCCCCGTCGAGAACCGACCCTTAAACGAGAACCGCTGGCACTACACCTTCCGCTACCGCTTCTTCCCCGACTATTTCCAGACCTATGGCCTCGGCTTCTACGAATACTTCCTCCTCTCTGAGGAGATTGGTGCCGAGCCCCTCCCCGTAGTGAACGTGGGTCTCTCATGCCAATACCAGAACCATGGCGAGCATGCCCATGTAGCCGTTGACGAGCTCGATCCCTATATCCAGGATGCCATCGACCTCATCGAGTTTGCCAATGGCGACACCACCACCGAGTATGGTAAGATTCGCGCCCAGATGGGTCACCCCGAGCCCTTCAACCTCAAGTTCCTCGGCATCGGTAACGAGCAGTGGGGAAAAGAGTATGTCGTGCGTCTCGAGAAGTTTGTGAAGCGCATGCACGAGGTACATCCCGAGATTGAGATCATCGGTTCGTCAGGTCCCAACTCTGAGGGTCACGACTTCGACTTCTTGTGGCCCGAGATGAAGCGCCTCCAGGTAGACCTCGTGGACGAGCACTTCTACCGCCCCGAGCGCTGGTTCCTCAGCCAGGGTAACCGCTACGACAACTACGACCGCAAGGGCCCGAAGGTGTTTGCCGGTGAATATGCCTGCCACGGTGCCGACGGCCGCAAGTGGAACCACTTCAACGCATCGCTCCTCGAGGCAGCCTTCATGACCAACCTCGAGCGCAATGCCGACATCGTGCACATGGCTACTTATGCCCCCCTCTTCGCCCACGTCGACGGTTGGCAGTGGCGCCCCGACCTCATCTGGTACGACAACCTCCGCTCCGTACGCTCATGCTCATACTACGTGCAGCAGATGTATGCCCACAACACCGGTACCCACGTGCTCAAGACCACCGCAGCCGGCAAGCCCCTCGCAGGCAATGAAGACCAGGATGGCCTCTTCGCCAGCGCCGTATGGGATGCCAACAAGAAGGAGGTCATCGTGAAGGTAATCAACACATCGGACAAGGCACAGGAGGTGAAGCTCACCTTCGCCGGTCTCAAGAAGGGCCAGCAGCCCAAGTTGGCAGACATCACCACCTACCACTCTGACGACCTCTATGCCGACAACACCTTGGACAACCCCACCGCTATCGTACCCCAGGTGAAGGCTGCCAATGGCGAAACCCTCGACGTGGCCAATGTGCCCGCCAAGACCTTTGCGATGTACCGCTTCAAGGTCGCAGGTCGCAAGTAACATAGTTAATATATAAATGAATACTTACGGACTCATAGGATATCCCCTCGGGCACTCGTTCTCGAGGGGATATTTTACAGACTACTTCGGCCGCGAGGGCATCGATGCCAAGTACAAGAACTTCGAACTGCCCAGCATCGAGAAGCTGAGCGAGGTGCTGCAGACAGAGCCCACCCTGCAGGGCTTCAACGTCACCATCCCCTACAAGCAGCAGGTGTTTGCCTACCTCGACGAACTGGACGAGGCCGCTCGCGCCATCGGGGCCGTCAATGTGGTCAAGGTAACACGCCACGACGAGGAGATCCACCTCAAGGGCTACAACACCGACTACATCGGGTTCACCAAGTCGATACGCCCCTACCTCAAGTCCCACCACACGCATGCCCTCATCCTCGGCACGGGCGGAGCCTCCAAGGCGGTCTGCTATGCCCTGCGCCGACTGGGAATAGAGACGCAGTACGTGTCGCGCACCGCACGCGAGGGCATCCTCTCCTACGATGAGCTCACGCCCGAGCTGATGGCACAGCACACGGTCATCGTGAACACCACTCCCCTGGGCATGCACCCCAAGGTGGATGAGTGCCCCCCACTCGACTACACCCTGCTGACCTCACAGCACCTGCTCTACGATGTGGTGTATAACCCTGCAAAGACGCTCTTCCTCCAACGTGGCGAGGAGGCCGGTGCCACCATCTGCAATGGCATGGACATGCTCATCAGGCAGGCCAAGGCGGCGTGGGAGATATGGAGCCGTTAGCCGTTAGCTTTTAGCTTTTAGCCAATGAAAAGGCCAAGTCCGTCGAGACTTGGCCTTTTCGTTTTCGTTAATCGCTAATCAAAGCTTATTTCCCGCCTTGGGGAAGATGACCGTGGGGCGGAACTCGCGTGCCTCCTCGGGAGTCATCTGGGCATAGGCCATGATGATGACCACGTCGTCGGGCTGCACGAGACGTGCGGCGGCACCGTTGAGGCAAATCTGTCCCTTGCCACGCTCACCCTTGATGATGTAGGTCACGAAACGCTCTCCGTTGTTGTTGTTCACGATGTGCACCTGCTCACCCTCGAGCATGCCAGCAGCATCCATGAGGTCCTCATCGATGGTGATGCTACCCATATAGTTGAGATTGGCTTCGGTGACACGAGCGCAATGTATCTTCGATTTCAGTACAGTAATCAACATACTCTCTATTATTTGTAACGGATATTATCTATCAAGCGCACCTTGCCGCAGTAGACGGTGATGCATCCCACGATGTAGGGGGCATCGTCCCATGCCGACACGGGCTGCAGGGTGTCGCCATTCACCACCTCGTAGTACTCGAGCTCGAGGCCCTCGGTGTCGGCAATAGCCTGCTCCACCATCTGCTTGGTCTCAGCGAGCGTGTGGCTCTTGGCATACTCAACGCTCTCGAAGAGCGCCTTTGAGATGGCCAGTGCCGTGTGGCGCTGCTCATCGGTGAGCAGGGCATTGCGGCTGCTCAGGGCAAGGCCGTCGTGCTCGCGCACGATGGGGCAACCCACAATCTCGAGCTTGAACTCCATCTGGCGCACCATCTCGCGAATGATGGCCAACTGCTGGAAGTCCTTCTCGCCGAAGTAGGCGCGGTCGGGCTCTACGTACATAAACAATTTGCTCACAATCTGTGCTACGCCATTGAAGTGTCCGGGGCGATAGATGCCCTCCATCACCTTGTCGAGCGGGGTGAAGTCGAACACGCGGGTGTCCTCCTCGGGATATACCTCCTCTACCGAGGGGGCAAACACGCAGTCGGCACCGAGGCGTTCGAGCAACTGGCAGTCGGCATCCAACGTGCGGGGGTAACGCTCCAAATCGCCCTTGTCATTAAACTGAGTGGGGTTGACAAACACGCTCACCACGGTCACACCGTTCTCGGCCACGCTACGCTCTACGAGCGAGGCATGGCCCTCATGCAATGCGCCCATCGTGGGCACCAAGCCCACACTCTTACCCTCGGCACGAGCCTGTGCGAGGTATGAGCGCAACTGACTTATCGTATCAACAACTAACATTGACTTTCTAAATGAGGTCGTTATAATCTTCTTAAAAAAAAGAAAAAAGCCGCAGCGGTAAACTGGACTTTCTATTCCGCTGAGCCGAAAGCGGGACTCGAACCCGCGACCTACGCATTACGAATGCGTTGCTCTACCAACTGAGCTATTTCGGCGAACGCGACCGCAAAAGTAATACTTTTTTTTGAATTGGCGAAGATTAATCGGAAAAATACGTTTACTTTTGGCTATTAGCCATTAGCTTTTAGCATTTGGTGACTGGCTTTTGGTTATTTGTTCCTGAGTCACCCCTCCTTAGGAGGGCAAGGGGGAGGTCCCAATTACATACACGACAAGTACCGCTCACCCCCATCGGGAAGCAATACTACGATGATTTTATCCTTATACTCGGGACGCATAGCCACCTGGCGGGCAGCATGGAGTGCCGCACCGCTGCTGATACCTACGAATAAGCCCTCCGTGATGGCCAGCTCGCGCATCGTCTCCATGGCATCGGCATCGGCAACTCCTATCACCTCATCGACCACACTGGAGTCGTAGTTGTCGGGGACGAAGTTGGCCCCTATGCCCTGTATCTTGTGCAGAGCAGCCGTTCCCCCTTGCAACAGGGGTGAGGCCTCGGGCTCTACGGCCACAACATGCACCTCGGGATTGCGGCGCTTCAATGCACGCCCTACCCCACTGATTGTACCTCCTGTGCCCACACCTGCGACGAAAACAGCTACCTCACCATCGGTATCGCCCCATATCTCCACGCCTGTAGTCAGCTCATGCACGCGAGGATTGGCCTCATTGGAAAATTGCATAGGGATAATGCTGCCGGGAATCTGCCTCTGCAATTCCTCGGCCTTGGCAATGCTTCCAGCCATACCCAATCGACCTTCGGTGAGCACCACCTCGGCACCATAGGCCGAGAGCAGCTTGCGACGCTCCATGCTCATCGTGTCTGGCATGGTGAGGATGAGCCGGTAGCCCTTGACGGCAGCCACCATGGCAAGTCCGATGCCCGTGTTTCCACTTGTGGGCTCTATGATAGTGCCTCCGGGGCGCAACAGCCCACACCGCTCGGCCTCCTCCACCATGGCAAGGGCTGCACGCGCCTTCACGCTGCCACTGGGGTTCATCATCTCTACCTTAGCCTCGAGACGAGCCTCAACGCTATGCTTGGCGCCATATCGTGCCAGCTCCACCAAAGGAGTTCGCCCCACAAGGGCGGTCATATCTGATGCTATCTTCATCGTCTATATTCTTATAGGGATACAAACTTACGGATTATTTTCTGTTTTCAAAAACATACACCAAACAATAATGTTCCATCGCTTATCCATTTGAACATACACCATTTGAGGTGAAAATTACTCCAACTACATGCGGACAGTATTTTTTTGCCTATTCTTATAGTCCATTCGTCAGAAATAACTATATTTGCAACCTATAGCACACTATTGTGCGAGGAGAATAGAAACCTTAAGTAATCCAATACGTATGAAAAAGACATTCATCATTTGTGCGCTGCTATGCCTGACTGCAATGGACAGTTTCGCACAACGCGTGACCGACAAGCTCGATCGTGGGCTGGTAGCCATGAAGGTATCGGACGGCATCTTCATCAGTTGGCGCATCACGGCAGAGGAGTATTACGATACGGAATTCAATGTCTATCGCGACGGGACCAAGCTGAACGCTGAGCCGCTCAGCGTCTCCAACTTCACCGACAAGGCGGGCACTACAGCAAGCGCCTATACCGTACGTGCCGTAATCGGAGGACAGGAGCAAGCCCCCTGCGAGGCAGTCACCCCATGGAGCAACAGCTACAAGGAGATCCAGCTCACGCACCCCGGCATCAAGAGCCGCCTGTGCCCCAACGATGCCACCCTCGCCGACGTAGATGGCGATGGAGAGCTGGAAATCCTGTTGAAATATGACAACATCGACGAGATGGAGCAGTCCTACCCCAAGCAGGGACCTACCATCGGGGGCGTGGCGACAGGGGAGTACTCCATCTTTGAGTGCCTGGAGCTCGATGGCACGCGCCTGTGGTGGGTCAACTGCGGTCCTAATATGGGTGACTTCCAGAACAACGAGCAGAATATCATGGCCTATGACTGGGATGGTGACGGACGTGCCGAGGCGGTGATGCGTGCTGCCGACGGCACCGTGGTGCACATGGCCGACGGCACTACCTTTACCGTGGGCGATGCCACGAAGAATGTGCGGGCAGCTACGGGAGGAGGAGCCAACTGGTTTGTCACCACCGATGGGGAGTACCTACTTTATATGGATGGCCTCACAGGAAAGCCCTACCAGTGCATCCCCTATCCGCTGAGACGATTAGAACAGGGCGAAACTGACCTCAACAAGGCGTGGGGCGATGGCTACGGTCATCGTGCCTCGAAGCACTTCGTCGGGGCTCCCTACCTGGATGGACGCAAGCCCAGCATATTCCTCGCACGAGGCATCTATACCCGACACAAGATGATTGCCTATGACGTGGACCCCGTGACGCATGAGCTGACCCAGCGATGGAGATGGGACTGCAATGCAGGTGGCCCATGGAAGGGGCAGGGGTATCACAACTACTGCGTGGCCGATGTGGACTGGGACGGACGCGACGAGATCGTCTTCGGGTCGATGGTCATCGATGACAACGGTAAGGGACTCTCCACGATCGGACTGGGACATGGCGATGCACAGCATGTGGGCGACCTGGACCCCTACCGCCATGGGCAGGAGTTCTTTGCCTGCATGGAGAGCAACCCCGGCACCAACTACCGCGATGCTACGACATCGAAGATATACTACCGCTATGCTGCCCCGAAGGATGTGGGGCGAGGCATCGCGGGCAACTTCACCAACAGCTTCCCCGGCTCGCTGTGTACGCCTACCGACATAGGCCCCATCAGCAGCGTCACGGGTAAGGCCGTGAGCGGGATGGGCGATGCGGGCGTCAACCAGAACTTCCGCATCTACTGGGACGGTGACCTCTGCGAGGAGACCTTCAACTACCTCAATGGCAAGAATACCGAGGGGTGTGTAGCCAAGTATGGCTCGTGGACACCCATCTACACCTGTGCCGGCTCGATGACCAATAACGACACGAAGGGTACACCCTGCTTCCAGGGCGACATCCTGGGCGACTGGCGCGAGGAGATCATCATGCGCACGGCAGCCAACAACATACGCATCTACTCGACACCCACACCCACGCCATGGCGCAACTATACGCTATGGCACGACCACCAGTACCGCAACGCTATGGTGTGGCAGATGTGCGGCTACAACCAGCCTCCCCACGCCAGCTACTTCCTCGGTGAGATGGAGGGAATCACCATAGCTCCCCCACCACTCACCACCACGGGGCGAGCCGTCGTGAGCAACGGCTCTACCATAGGCAGCGACCTCAACGGACACCATGTGCTCGTGTCGGAGAATGCCAACATGAACGTGAGTATCGCTTCAGGAGTGCAGCCTTCGGTGCTGACCATCAATGTGCCCACCTGGGTACAGGGTACAGCCCCCAGCGAGTGCACCACCAAGGAGACGAAGATAAACCGCACCACCTATACCTGCACCGTCACGGGCAACGGCATCGGTGGCAATGCACGCCTGGTGAAGCAGGGCGATGGCACCTTGGTGCTTCCCCAAGCCGACTTCACCCACACCGGCGAGACCAACGTATGGGGAGGTACCCTCTGCTTTGACGGCTCGATGGCGCAGTCACCCCTCTGGCTCAACCGCCACACCAGTCTCCACAGCGATGGAGGCGAGTTCCTGAGCATCAAGGCCGACTATGGTTCGTCAATAGAGATTGGCAGCGACAACAAGGCCGCCTCCCACATCAATGTCGGCACACTATCGCTCGGCTTCGGCTCGCGCCTGGTCGTAGACCTCTATGCCGATGACCTCTCGGCCGACAAGGTCAACGCCACTACTCTGAAGATAGAGCGCAAGACAGACAGAGCATGGACACTGGGCGGCCCAGCCTACCTGATGCCCATCATCGAGGTGGTGGGTCACTTGGCCGATGGACAGACCCGAATGGCTGCAGGCAAATATGTCATCGCCCATATCGAGAACCTCGAGGGGAATGTTGACGACCTCATCCTCGAAGGCATCGAGACCTCCAAGAAGAGCCTCTACATCGAAGATGGCAAGCTCATCGTAGAGATACACCCCTTGCGCAACCCCTCCACCATCACATGGACCGGTAGGCAGAGCAACACCTGGGACATTGCCGAGACCGAAAACTTCAGCATGGCCAGTGAGCCTACGGGCTTCGTCGCTGGCGACCACGTAGTGTTTGGCGATGATGCACAGCAGAAGAGTATCCTCATCAGTGAAGATGTGTTTCCTTCATCCATCACCATCAACAGCAGTGAAGCCTACACTCTCGGCGGACAGGGAGCCATTGCGGGCAATAATATCTTCTACCAAGAGGGCACAGGTTCCGTCACCTTGAAGGGAGCCAATAGCTACACGGGTGGCAACCACCTACGGGGTGGTACTACCATTGTATCCACGCTGGCCAACCAGTACAGTGCCGTGGGCAACCTTGGCGGCATCACCACTGACGCCAACCTCTTTACGATGGAGAATAGTGCCGTGTTGCAGACCACCGCAGCCACCGAGACCGGTTCGCCGATGAAGATGGTGGGTGATGGCGGTGTGCTCAATGCCGGAGGCGAGTTCAAGATGAACGCTGCGCTCTCGGGTACCACGCTGACCAAGCGTGGCAGCGGCTGCCTCTTCCTGATGCAGAGCGGTTCCCTTGAGCGCCTCGTTATGACAGGCGGCGACGTCGCCATCCAGCACAATACGGCCGTGAGATCCATCGAGATACAGTCGGGTACCCTCTGGGACGATGTGCAGGCCACCACACAGCCTATCCACGTACCCGCAGGCAAGACAGGAACCTGGCAGCTCACCGGCATCTACTACACCGCCTATGGCAACAAGCTCACGGGTAGCGGAACGCTCAACATCATCCCCCGCAACACCGTGCAGCGCGTACGCCTCACGGGCAACTGGAGCGAGTTTGAGGGTACCATCCGCCACACCACCACAAACATCTGCTTCCCTCTCGATGCCTCTACCGGCCTTCCCAAGGGCACACTCTACCTCGCCGACGGCTGCACCGTTTCCAACGTAGCCAAGGCCTTCACCATCGGCAAGCTCACCGGTAAGGGACGGCTCATCCAGCCCATAGCAGACTTCACCAGCCAGGCCGTCGTCAACGGCAGCAACACGTGGAACGTGGGCAACAGCTTCGCCACCGACGGCGACTTCACCTTCGACGGCATCTTCAGCGACGATGGCGGCTCCAACAAATGCATATTCAACAAGGTGGGCACCTGCACGATGACCGTCACAGGCAAGAGCACCCACTCGGGCGCCACTACCGTCAGTGCGGGCACCCTGCAGCTCAGCTCAGGTGCCACCCTCGGCACAGGCGAGCTCACCATAGCCAAAGGTGCAAGTTTCTTGGGCATTACCCCATCGGGAGTGACCCTCACCAACTCGAAGGTCACCGTCAACGGTACCCTACAGGCCGGCGCCAAGGCCAACTCCACCACAGGAATGCTCGACTTTGGCGGAAAGAACGTCACCTTCAACAAGGGCTCGGTGTACCAACTCGTCGCACGCCGGTGTGCCTCAGCCAAAAAGAGCTCAAGCGGTAACGGATGCGCCATGATCGATAACGTGGGCACGCTGCGCATCAATGGCACCATCAGCGTACAGTTAGGCAGCAGCCACTCACTCGAAGCTGGCGACTCAGTACGCATCTTCTCGGCTAGGTCCGTATCAGGCACACCCACCTTTGACCTCCCCGCAATAGAGGGTCTCGAGTGGGACACCAGCCACTGGAAAGAGGGTTACCTACATCTGAAGACAGCGACAAACATCATCGCTGCCCACCTCCCCGACACACCGGTGAGCGTAGCGGTATACACCGCCAGCGGGTGCCATACAACCACCCTCAACTGCCTGCGCAGCGAGGTAGAGAGCGCCGTGGCTGCCAACACTGCCATACTCCCCGGCCTCTGCATCCTCTACATACGCAGCAAAAAGGCAGGTGAACTGGTTAAGCTGATAAAGTAACCCAACTCTCTAACCGCTTTAGAAAAAACCTCCCGCCCGGACTTATCATTCGGGCGGGAGTCGTTGTTAATACAAACCCCTACGCTCTAACCCCTAAACCAGTAGCATCTTGCTTCTGATTTGTTTAGCACATTCATTTTTCTTTGAATAAAAAAGGGTTCTAACGAATTCTTTGGAATCATATATATTTTTTTTAACTTTGCCACAAAGGAGAGTGACTATTTGGTTATCATTTAAAACAGTAAAGAAACATAACCATAAATTATAATATCATGAAATCGAAGAGATTTAAGCTTTTAGTAGCAACTGCATGCATTGCTACATTGTTATCCGCTCAAACGGGTACTGAGCAGGCGTTCAAGACATGGGCACAGACTCCGCCTATGGGTTGGAACTCGTGGGACTGTTTCGGTCCTACGGTAGTGGAAAGTGAGGTTAAACAAAATGCCGACTACATGGCAGAGCACCTAGCTGCGTATGGATGGGAATATGTGGTGGTGGACATCCGCTGGTACGTGGAGAACGATAAGGCGGGCGGATACAACCAAACCAACCCCATCTATGTGTACGACGAGTATGGCCGCTACACACCCGCTCTTAATCGCTTCCCCTCGGCTGCCAATGGCGTAGGATTCAAGGCGTTGGCTGATTATGTGCACAGCAAGGGACTGAAGTTCGGCATCCACCTCATGCGTGGTCTGCCCAAGGTGGCTGCCGAGAAGAAGCTCCCCGTGAAGGGTACCGACGGCATTACCTGCGACATGATTTGCAACAACGACTCGGCATGCACCTGGCTGCGCGACAACTATAAGGTCGACTGCACCAAGCCCGGTGCACAGGAGTACTACAACTCCTGTTTCGACATGTATGCCCAGTGGGGTGTCGATTTCGTGAAGATCGACGACTTGGCACGCCCCTACCACAAGGGAGAGATAGAGCTGATACGCAAAGCCATTGACCAGTGCGGTCGCCCCATTGTACTCAGCATCTCTCCAGGCGAGACACCACTCAGCGAGGTGGAGCACGTGAAGGAGCATGCCAACATGTGGCGCACGGTGGACGACTTCTGGGACAACTGGAACCAGCTCAACTACCAGTTCCAGGTGTGTGCCAAGTGGGCACCCTACATCGCTCCGGGTACATGGCCCGACGCCGATATGCTCCCCTTGGGTAAGATTAGTATTCGCGGCGAGCGTGGTGCCGAGCGCTGGACTCAGTTCACTCGCGACGAGCAATACACGATGATGAGCCTCTGGACCATCTTCAAGAGTCCGCTCATGTTTGGCGGCCACCTGCCCGAGAACGATGCAGCTACCGACTCGCTCCTCACCAACCGCGACGTGCTCTACATGCACCACTACTCGATGAACAATCGCGAGGTGAGCAATCGTGACAACCTGGTGATGTGGAGTGCCGATGACCCTGCCAATGGCGACAAGTTTGTAGCGCTCTTCAACCTCGGAGGTTCCGAGTATGTGAATCCCAAGAATGTACTGTGGCGTAGTGGAACCATCTCATACCTCACCACCGGATATGCCACCAACGTAGAGGTGGCTATCCCCGAAGGTAGCCGCGAGCTGGCACTGGTAGCTACCGATGGTGGCGACGGCTATGACTGCGACCATGCCGACTGGATCAATCCCGTAGTGACCATGAAGGATGGTTCGACCCTCGACCTCACCACCTATAAATATATGCGCTCAACCTGTGGCTGGGGTAGCGTGGCTGTCAACAAGAACATCAATGGAGGTAAGCTCTCTATCGACGGGACACAGTATGACAAGGGTATCGCCACCCACGCCAACTCCATCCTCCTCTACGAACTTCCCGAGGGAGCGGTGAAGTTCACCGCCCTTGCCGGTATCGACAACACGGGTAGCGACCAAGGCAGCAAGTCATCGGTCGAGTTCATGGTGTTCAACGAAGACCCCACCATCCGTACTGAGACCACCGACCAGTGGAGCGGAGGCAACAAGACCATCAAGGTAGACCCCTGCAAGCAGGCAGGTTATAGTGGCTTCATCGGTCGCGCAGCAGGTCGTCAACAGGCAGTCGTAGAGGCCGACATCACAGATGCCGAGAAACTATACCTCGTGGTTACCGACGGCGGCGACGGCCTCAGCTATGACCATGCCGATTGGGCCAACCCCGTGCTCATCGACAAGGATGGCAAGGAGACCTCGCTCACAGCGTTCGCCTGGGACGCCAACCCCATCAACGGATGGAACGCACCCAAGGTGAACAAGAACAACGACGGAAACACCATGTCCATCGCCGGCACCACCTATGCCAAGGGTTTCGGTGTGAACGCTCCATCCATGCTCATCTTCACCCTCCCCGCGGGACATGAGTACGTGGCATTCCGCTCCACCGTTGGCTACGATGACGATGTGAAGAACGCCTCACAGGGTGTAACCATGGAGTTCCGCCTCTTCACCCAGGACCCCGCACCCGACAACACAGCTGTGGTACCGCTCGACCTCACCCGACTTGGCTTCAGCGCCGATCAAGAGTGCCACATCACCGAGATGTGGAAGGGCATCGACATGGGTACCTATAAGTCAAACGAGTTTGCTCCCGTGCTGCGCTCTCATCAGAGTGGTCTCTACCGTGTGTCGCCGCAGGGACGTACTGAAGGAGCCATCGTCTCGCTCTATCGCCCCGAAGCAGAGGAGGGTAAGCCGAATACGGAGCTGTATATCCAAGTTGACGATGCTACCACCGAGGGAGGCTACGTGCAGTTGCTCTGCAACGGCAAGGTGCTGAGCGTGCAGGCCCTCGATGCCGACGGCCGTGCCATCTACAACTTTGGCGACCTCTATACCGGCACCTACACCTTCCAGGCTCTCTACAGTGGCACCTCCGCTACGGCCAATGCCGTGTCAAACGAACTGAAGGTTGTCATCGTCACGGGCGAGACCGAGGACCTTACCCCTCTGCTTAATCGGTTGGACAACCTCATTGCCGATGCTCAAGCCATAAACCAAACACTCGTAGCAGGTGCCTTGCGTGCTCCACTGACTGAGGCCATAGCAGTGGCAAAGAACATCGACCGCACCCAGAAAGTGGCCATAGAGGAGGCCCTGGCCACCCTGCAGGAAGCCGTTGACCAGGCACGCCTCTCGATGAGCTCCATGCGGGGCCTGCAGGCTGCCATTGCCGATGCCAGCGCATTTCTCGACATGATGGCCGAGACCGAGGCGCGCACTTCGCTAGCAGAGGCTATAGCTACAGCAAACGCCATATTCGAGTCCGCCACCTCCACCATCGACGAGGTGAAGGAGGCTACAACAACGCTCACCGGGCGCATCGCACAAGCCCAGCGAGAGGGCGAGCCCATTCCAGGAGCGTCGTTCGACATGACCGGACTCCTCGCCAACCCCAGCTTCGAGCTCGGCACCACCGGATGGACACTCGACAAGCAGGCTTCAGGATGGTCCGATTTCGGAACTTGGAGCGATCGTCCCGCAGCTGACGGGAACAGCTTTGTCAGTGCTATCTGTCAGAGCATCACTCGTCTTGACCTCCACCAGACCATCAACAACCTTCCCGCAGGAGTCTATACCGTAGAGGCCTGCCTGCGCAACACCGATGGTGCCCATTGCTTGAGCGATCAGCACATCTATGCACAGGTGGGCGATGTCACCTACACCTCTGCTCCCCTGACCACCGTCAGTGGTACTGGCAATAACGACTGGACACGCCTCGCTGTGGCCGACATAGACCTCGCCACCGGAGAGAAGCTACGCCTCGGAGCCTGCTCCACGGGCGACGGTTCCAGTACCAAAGGTTGGTTTCAGGCCGACGACTTCCGCCTCTACTACTGGGGGAAGAAGCAAAGTCCCGACACAAGCGTTGGGAATACAGATTCCAGAACTCAAAACTCAGAACTCATCTACGACCTCACCGGTCGCCGTGTCGAGCATCCTCGGAAGGGCTTCTACATCGTGGGTGGCAAAAAGCTGATTCTCAAATAATATTTTCGCCACCGGGAAATCTTTAACGATACAGCGCGATACGTTAAATAGCCTCCCGCTCGAACCTTGCCGTTCGGGCGGGAGGCGTTTATGGGGCATCTCTTCTCTTTTATGCCACCGTCTTGGAGTAGGAGCCATCGTCGGCTACTATCAGAGTGTGGAGCAGATAAGGCGTGCCATGACCTTCGTCTTCCTGCGCGGCCTTGCCCTGCTCGTCCCCAGCTTCATCCTCCTGCCCAGACTGCTCGGCACAGAGGGTATATGGCTCGCCATGCCAGCAGCGGAGTTCACGACCTTGGCCATCATACTGGCCTCCTCCCGCAGAAGAAGATGTCATAAATGAATGATACGACCCTCGCCATCATGCTCATAGGCGCATACTTAAAAAAATAAGCCCTCGAAATCGAGGGCGGGCCTTGGTCTTTCCCAACCAAGGGGGATAATTTGTACTGCAAAGGTACGTTTTTTTTCTACAAACAAAAGATTTGGCGATTTTTCTTTCTCAAATCATTGTTTTTTTTGTTTCTCTTCCTGAAGAGTAAATGGAAACAGACATTTTTCCTGAATAGTACCATTAAGGGGATAAATAATCAGAACTCGCATTGTGAAGAGGTCGTGATGATTGCAAGCGCAAACAGGATGAGCAGTTCATTATCTACTCCGTACCTTTATTGCTGGGGCGAAGGCTGATTGTCGGGGATGAGTTCTTGTCTCTTTGCGTTCGCTTAATCGCAACTATGCTTTTAGCGAAGTTGCTCACGATCGGCTTTTGATTTTCTGTACTTCGTTATGATAGATAGATTCTGCCTATAGCCCGATAGGCACAAAGAATGTAAAAAAAATCGTATTTTTCAGAATCTTTTCAGAATTGGCGTGTATCTTTGTCGTTGAAATAACAACCATTAACAGGTGACAAGTTAGGATTTGGAACGATGCACCATTTTAACTCATTGAAGCAGAGCAGTATAGCGATACCCCCCCCTAAAATCGGAGAGGGCTTCGGAGACTTTGATATGCGCTACCGTGCGGCACGACTCGTGCCCTGCGGTGGCGCATATTGTTTTGGCCTCCCCCTCGCGGCGTCAGCCGTCGACCAGCGACCCTAAAGACCTTAATTGACCTTAAAACAAAAAACTTAAAACTCACAACAATATGACACAGACAGACAACAACCGACTACCCTATGTAGCTCCACGGTGTGAAGTGCAGGAGATTGAGACAGCCCAGATGCTGGCATTGAGCGGCACTGGCTCCGATAGTGATGACTCAGAATTTGGCGGAGCCTCAAAGCGCCGTGGTGAATGGGGAAATTTGTGGAAGTGATTGATTAACGTGAATTACCATAAATAGCCCGCAAACTACCATAAACAAATTATTCGTGTAAACAATACACCAACCACATGAACAGACGAAACAAACAATTCAAAAAGAGCTGTCCCTCTGACAGCTACGGTAGATTTGCAATCTGCCGTACAGGAGGTGGGGATTTGCAATCCCCGTACACGGCTCGCCGCTGTGGCATCTTGCTCCTCGCAGCCGCCCTCACCTTCACCGCCTGCCAGCAAGACCAGGAGCCCCTCGTGCCCGATGTGCCCGACGTGCCGCAGAACGCCTACGAGCAGCTTACCTTCAGCAGTGCTGACGAGCCTTCTACCCGTGCCGTATGGGCAGACCCCAATGGCAGCGGTAGCCTTGTCTTCAACTGGGAGGCCGATGATAAAGGTAGTGAGATGGTGGCATGGGTCTCCGATGGGTCGGCCTTCGTTCGCAATTATTCGTCAGAGAATCCTACAGACGAGGGCTTGCAAAAGGCGCTGTATCACACCTATATGACCATCAGCCCGCAGGAAGACCTTCACAAGGCCGACTTCAAGACAGTGCGCTATTATAACAAAGAGGATAAGGATGCTGCAAAGGCAGTATATGCAGTGACTCCTGTAAACGATTTCTG
>JAZRFA010000117.1:0-3846 GCA_045661085.1 Bacteroidaceae bacterium | reverse complement strand
GAGAGAACCATGGGGCGGAGCTTATCGTTATGCTCACCACAAGGTACGAGTGCCACGCTGTTCACGCTGAAGGCGGTCTGCAGCTGAGTCATCTTGAAGAGCTTGTTGAGCACCACGCTGGCATTGGCATCGCGCTTCACATCCACTACGATACGCATACCATCCTTGTCCGACTCGTCGTTCACGTTGCTGATACCATCAATCTTCTTGTCGCTAACGAGGCCAGCGATGTACTTGATGAGTTCAGCCTTGTTCACGCCATAGGGGATCTCGGTCACGATGATCTTGTCGTGGTTGGCATCGGTCTCGATCTCGGTCTTGGCACGCATTACCACACGACCACGACCGGTCTCGTAGGCCTCCTTCACACCAGCCATACCATAGATGTATCCACCTGTGGGGAAGTCGGGAGCCTTCACATATTGCATCAGTTCCTCGGTGGTGAGCTCGGGGTTGTCGATGTAGGCCACACAAGCGTCGATCACCTCGCGCAGGTTGTGTGTGGGCATATTGGTCGCCATACCTACGGCAATACCGGTAGCACCATTCACCAAGAGGTTGGGGATACGGGTAGAGAGCACGCGGGGCTCCTCGTCCTTACCATCATAGTTCTCCTGGAAGTCTACGGTCTCCTTATAGATATCCTGCATCATGTCCTCACCAATCTTGCGCAGACGAGCCTCGGTGTAACGCATAGCAGCGGGGCTATCACCGTCGACCGAACCGAAGTTACCCTGACCATCAATCAAGGTGTAGCGCATAGCCCAGTCCTGAGCCATACGTACGAGTGAGCCATAGATGGATGAGTCACCGTGAGGGTGGTATTTACCCATCACATCACCGACCGTACGGGCCGACTTGCGGTAACCCTTGTCCGAGGTGTTACCCTGCTCCATCATACTGTACAGGATTCTGCGGTGAACGGGCTTGAGGCCGTCGCGCACATCGGGCAACGCACGCTCCACGATCACCGACATAGAGTAGTCGATATACGATTTGCGCATCTCCTGCTCAATATCGACTTTAATAATTCTGTCTTGGTCTAAATTCATATCTTAATAGTAATTTCGTCTTAAAATAGCCTTAAACGTAAAATCGTGTAAAATTACGTAATTTTGATGACATCACCAACAGACTTGCGGCTTTTTTCAAAGATTCCAGCCGCATTAGCACTTTTTTACATAGATAAAACTCACCCACAAATGAGACCTGAGGCACATAAGAAAACGACACCCCCGAATATGCAGACGGAGGCATTACCTTACAGCAGCCCTCTCAAGGCAAGTCCAAAAAGTTTCAAAAGACGGAAACCAATGCCTTGATGAATTCATCTTTCTCCAGCACACCATAGCCCCCATGTTGGCAAGCCACCTCGTCAAAGGCCTGTACATCATCGGCTTCTATGCCCGGGTAATAGATGAGGAAAGGCACCGGTTCGGCAGTATGGGTACGGTGAGCACAGGGTGTAGGATGGTCAGGCAACACTGCAACGGCTACAGGTTCATCCCATTGCTCCAAGGCCTCCATGATGGGTCCCACGGCACGACAGTCAAGATTCTCGATGGTGCGTAACTTGAGCGCCACATCCCCCTCGTGACCAGCTTCGTCACTTGCTTCGATGTGCAGATACACGAGGTCATCGGTCTTGAGGGCTTCGACGGCCGCCGCCGCCTTGTTTTCATAATTGGTATCATAGAGCCCCGTAGCGCCCTCCACATCAATACGACGCAAACCGGCATAGTAGCCTATGCCATTAATGAGATCCACGGCCGAAATCACCGAGCCGCGCTGCAGTTGCGGGTACATTTCACAAATCGGACGCATATTGGGTCTGTTGCCGAATGACCAAGGCCAGATGCTATTGGCAGGATCCTTGCCTTCGGCTATACGCCTAAGGTTTATCGGGTGCTTGGCGAGCAACTCTTGCGAGCGCAGGATGAGGTCATTCACGAGATCGGCCGTAGCTTGCGCCTCGGGCACCTCGGCCTTCACCATCAAGGGACGGAAAGGCTGCAAAGGCACATCGTGGGGCGGCGTGCAGACGAGCCGCTTGTCGCCTCCCTTTATGACCAGGAGGTGGCGGTATTGCACACCCGTATGAAAGGCCACACGCTCGTCGCCCAAATGTTCCTGCAGATATTTGATGAGCACATCAGCCTCTTCGGTGGTAATATGTCCCGAAGAATGGTTCTTGAGGATATCGCCCTCGACACACACGAGATTGCAACGCGCGGCAATCTCATCGGGTGCGAGATCCACACCGATATTGGCAGCCTCGAGCACTCCCCTGCCCTCATACACGGTAGGCATATCATAGCCAAGTACCGACATATTGGCTACCTCACTACCTGGATGAAAACCATCGGCAACGGTCTTAAGCATACCCGTGCGCCCCATACGAGCCAAGCGGTCCATATTAGGAGTATGTGCGTATTGAAGCAGGGTCTTATTGTCTAATGCGGGTACGGACCAATCGGCCATACCATCGCCAAGGATGATAAGGTATTTCATATCTCAAATTAGAAGTTAGGAGTTTTGTCTATAGATGCTCTTAACGGGAGGCACCTCTCAACTCCTAACTCCTGAACTCCAACTTCTATCTATAATCAAATATTCGCAATCGACATGATATCGGCAAATACACCAGCAGCAGTCACACTGGCACCGGCCCCATAGCCCTGAATCATCATGGGATACTCCTTGTAACGCTCCGTCGTGAGAAGGATGATATTATTACTTCCCTCGAGGTTGTAGAAGGGATGCCATTGATTGACCTCCTGAAGCGATACCGACGCCTTGCCCTCGTCGAGACGAGCCACGAAACGCCAGCGTTTGTTTTCGGCCACGAGGCGCTTGCGACGCTCCTCAAAGTCGGCATCGAGCGAAGGCACCTTGGCCCAGAAATCCTCGAGCGAACCATCAAACAACTCTTGCGGAATGAAGAGATTCTTCTCCACATCCTCTTGTTCGATGGGATACCCTGCCTCACGAGCGAGAATCACAAGCTTGCGTATCACGTCCTTACCCGAGAGGTCGATGCGTGGGTCGGGCTCACTATATCCCTTCTCCTTGGCCAGGCGAATGGTGTCGCTGAGCTTGATTTCTTCGCTAATGGTGTTGAAGATAAAGTTGAGCGTGCCGCTCACCACTGCCTCGATGCGCAATATCTTGTCACCGCTATTGATAAGGTCGTTAATGGTGTTGATGACAGGAAGTCCGGCACCCACGTTGGTTTCGAAGAGGTACTTAACCCCACGACGACGAGCAGTCTGCTTCAGTTCCTTATAGTTCTCGTACCGTGAAGAAGCCGCCACCTTATTAGCCGCCACCACCGAGATATTATGGCTGAGGAAATCCTTATAGAGTGCAGCTACAGCATCGCTGGCTGTACAATCCACAAACACCGAATTAAAAATGTTCATACCAATAACCTCCTCCTTCAGACGGTCAAGATTGCTTTCTCCACCCTGCTTCAAGAGTTCGCGGTAATTGTTAAGATCAACACCTTCGCGGTCAAACACAGCATAATGCCCGCTGGCAACACCCACAACATTAAGTTTCAATCCACGTTCTTCCATCAACTTCTCGCGCTGCTGACGAATTTGCTCAATAAGACTCCCCCCCACGGTACCTACACCGCAGATAAAGAGATTGAGCACCTGATACTCGGAGAGGAAGAATGAGTCATGGATTACGTTCAGTGTCTTACGCAACCAAGTTGCATCTACAACAAACGAAATATTTGTCTCCGAAGCTCCCTGTGCACAAGCTATCACATTGATACCGTTACGGCCGAGTGTTCCGAAAAGTTTACCTGCAATACCTGGGGTGTGCTTCATATTTTCA
>JAZRFA010000116.1:0-8678 GCA_045661085.1 Bacteroidaceae bacterium | reverse complement strand
GATGATGCCAGTGATAAATCAGTAGCATGGTATTCTTCCGACCCGTCTGTAACCACAGTCTCTTCTTCGGGAGTGGTGACTGCTGTCGGTGCCGGAACTGCTACCATCACGGCCACAGCGGGCGAGAAGAGTGCGACTTGTGTGGTTACGGTGCATCTGCTGATTATTGAAGTCTCCAGTGTTGCTTTGTCTGCGACGGAATTGTCTTTGACGGTTGGCGACAGCCATACCCTCACGGCTGTAGTGTCTCCTGATGATGCCAGTGATAAATCAGTAGCATGGTATTCTACCGATTCGTCTGTCGCTGCAGTCTCTTCCTCTGGTGTGGTGACTGCTGTCGGTGCCGGAACTGCTACCATCACGGCCACAGCGGGCGAGAAGAGTGCGACTTGTGTGGTTATAGTAAAGCAAAAAGGGGGTGGTATGGATGCTAGTATTGGGTCGTGGGATGATGGTGAAAATTATGAAGGAACTGTTAATTAGAATTTATTAGACGTAGGGAAAATTGGATAAAGGGAAAAATAAAATTGGATAAAGAGTTTTTGAAGAATCTCTTTATCTGACATTTTGATTGGATATACCGATTTTTTCGAGTCGATATACCGATAATATAAGGAGGTAGGTATGGCCTCGTGGGGAGGCACTTGCGACAGGAAGATGCTAAGCCTACGAGAAACTCTCTTGATAATAGGAGAAGAATACTCCTTTCTATGCGATTACATTTTTATCGCTTGGCAGTTTTTTTATATTGAAGAGGGTTGGGCGTGTATTTTGTTGTAATACAGTAAACAGTGGCTTCTTCATTGTACAGGAATCCACATCTAAAAACCTGCCACCCCTCAAAAATGTAATTATGTAAAGCCGCTTCTTGAAGGTGGGTTATGGCTATCTTACATCCAGTAATGTGATGTCGAAGATGAGTGTGGAGAAGGCCTTTATGGCCCCTGCAGAGCGCGAGCCATAGCCGAGGTGATAGGGGATGACAATCTCCCATCGTGACCCCACGGGCATCTCGCGCAGGGCGGTGTTCCATCCCGTGATGAGTTCGCCTAGGCGGAAGGTGACGGGACGCCCCTTCTGTGTTTGGTCAAACACTTTGCCATTGATGAGCTTGCCCGTGTAGTATACGGTGATGTAGCTCCGGGGCGATGGCTTGAGACCGTTGCCCTTGTTGATCACGCGATACATGACACCGTTGAACATTGTCTTCACTCCTGGACGCTGGGCATACTCTTGCAGAAACTCCTGATTCCTTATCTTGTATTGATTGTCGATGGGTGGCATAAAGGGTGTTTGGTTACATTATTGGGCAAAATTAGAATTTATTTTTGAATTTGCCGAGTAAAGGCTGCAAAGTAGACAAAAAGTTTGTGTAAAAAATCGAATGAGCGAAGTGCAGAACATCTTTTCGCTTTCGTTGTTTCTAGCACATAAGTACTCTCTGTATAGTGTGCGTATGAACAAACAAGGGATACAGCTTGCTCTACATCTGTCGGCATTCATGCTGTCGTTGCTGCTTGTCATCAGCATCTCCATCGACACGTTTCGTGGGGTGGCGTTCTATGATGACACCAATTATCTGGACCTCCAGTTCTGGATATGCTTGATGCTTATGGTGTTGTTCTTTCTCGAGGTGTACAATGCCGACAATTCGTGGCAGTATTTCGGACGACATTTTCTCTTTCTGCTGCTCATAATACCCTACCTGACATTCTTCGACTGGTGTGGGGTGGAACTGCCGCTTCAGGTCGAGTACCTGTTCCGTTTCATCCCTCTCGTGCGGGGATATGTCGCTTTTACGCTAATAGCCTATGGGCTGTTGCGTGACCTCTCGTCGGGGCTACTCATCATCTATATCGTGGTGCTATTCTCCTTCATTTACTATTGCAGCCTCATCTTTTATGTGCTCGAGTCGGGTGTCAACCCCCAGCTGCATAGCTTTTGGGACAGCCTGTGGTACTCGTGCATGACCGCCACCACGGCAGGCTGCAACATTACCGCCACCACCGCCGTGGGCAAGGTCATCTCCATCCTACTGGCCTTGGCCGGTATGATGCTCCTGCCCGTATTTACCGTATACCTCACCAGTCTTATCCGTACGGGGAAGGTGGGGGATGTCGCTGAGGAGGCATAGCTCGCTTATGTTCTTGTTGGTGGCATATCTGAAGAAAAGATGAAAGATTTTTCTTCGTGGCTCTTATGTTGAGCTGCTTTATGTTGAAAAAAGTGTCAGAAGGCACCCTTCTAACACTTCCTTACTTGCATATCAGATGATTAATTATTTAGTCATCGTGGGGCTCAAGAAGCTGAACCAAGTGTATCCTGTAAACTCTTCACCGCTGAATATGGCACCGTACATAACCTTGTCCTCCTCGAATATGATTTCTGTGAAATCATCGTTCCAAGTACCGATTATGCCACCGCTGAGAGTGAGATAACCTTCTTCGTGTACAAACAAATGATAATATTGGGTTTATTGGCATTGCTTGTCTTTGCTGGATGTCAAGAGGAAATATCCAGTAGCAGAGAAGAAATCGTGGTAGAGGGATGGATTGAGTCCGGCTCTGCTCCTGTGGTGATATTGTCGAAGACATTTACGGTAACTACCGAAGAGGAGATTGACGAGGATGAGTCCATCGTGTTGCCCTGGGGTAAGGTAGTCGTATCTGACGGCACGGAATCTGTCATTCTCACTGGTGATTATGATGAGCGCTACGTCCCTCCATACATATACAGTTCGTCAAGGATTAAAGGAGTCCCCGGGCGTACCTATTACCTTACGGTAGAATATGGTGACCGCGTATTGACAGCGCAGACCACAATCCCTGAAATTGATTCACTGGAGGCTCTTGCGGTGACCCCGTGTGCCGATGCGGACAGCATGTACCAGATAACGGCTTATTATGATGATAATCCCGTGACGAAGGACTATTATCTCTTTCTGACGCGTATATTCAATAAGGACACGCGTTACTATCCTTCGTTATTGGGGATAGCCGATGATAGCCAGCTCGGATTGCACAATCAGCAAATCGTGCAGCCAGGCATCCATATGCTGAGCTCTGATGGGAAGAAATATGTTCCTTACTTTCATGAGACAGACTCGGTGCAGATTAAGTTTGCTAAGATTGATGAGACTACATACGCCATTCATAAGGCATACAATGAGATGGTGTCCCTATCATCCAATCCCGTTTTCTCCAGCGATATCTCTATGCCCACCAATATCCAAGGCGGATTGGGCTACTGGTGCGGCTATGCTGTGACAAAGTATAATGTGATCATTGCCGATAGCATAAAGTGAATGGGACCATGTGTGTATAAAGAAAGAAGGAGCGAACCTGAGTTCGCTCCTTCTTTATAATTGTTCTTGAATTGTTGTTTAGAAGTAGAAGTTGAATGCAAGGTTACCACTCATCATATTTGTAGAAAAGAATGTGACCTTGCCTGTTTTTTTGTTGTAATTGAGTGACTCGCCGAGCGCATCTTCAAGGTCTTTGTCGTCTGTTTCAAATTCAGAGGCTTCATTCATGGTCGCGCTATATATGCCGAAATCCAATGCTGCGCTGATAGAAACGTTCTTACCCAAGAAATACCCGATACCAACATTGGCCTGCAAGCCTAATGCATTCAAAGGAGTTCCATTCTTGTATGTTGTCTCTTTCTGTTTTGTACCATCTTCGTATTTGTATTCGGGCATTTTTATAAGTGTGTATTGGTTTATTCTGCCATAATACACGTTGGCACCAACAAAGGGCTGTAAACGCTTACCGGGGCGGAGTAGATATTGGAATCCGACACCAATAGAGAGAGTTACGCCACTTTACCTGTCTTTGGTCAGTATCGCCGTAAGAGACTCGTTGGAGTTTGTCTTCTCCTGAGGCTCTGCTATATTCGAACATTCGGTAAAGGACATCAGAAAAAGAATCTGTATCAAAGATGTTTGGTTCGATTTGGAGATTATCTTTCAAAAATATACCTTTGCTTCGCAAACTCAAAGTAAACCTTTATAATTCTCTATACCCTGCATGAAGACGAAGATAGTTTTAGGATGTCTGTTAGGGTTTGTGGCCTCTACGGGCATCGCTGACGGACGCATCGAGATGACCTCCTCGCAAGCTGCGACCTATTACAAGTATTGCACGAGGCGATGGACCACGTGCCATGACCCTTCGGTGGTGTGGGACTCCACAACGGAGAACTACTACATCTTCGGTAGTCATCTGGCGCAAGCTGCCACTCCTGACCTGCAGAACTGGACTACCTTTCGTGCTCCATGGGGCGTGGTAGCTGCTGATGGTACCATACGCTCTGGTGTGAGCAATGCCGAGACCTTTGTGACTAATCATACGAAGAGCGTGAAGAAGGGCGGGAAGGATATCTCCTTCGGGAACTTCAATGTCTACGACTGGGTGTCGGCATACGGCGAAGGGTATAGAATCGATGGTAATCTATGGGCTCCTGATGTCATATATAACGAGACGATGAACAAGTGGTGCATGTATATGAGCCTCAATGGCCCGTATCACAATAGCGTAATCGTCCTGCTCACCTCGGACAAGGTGGACGGAACCTACATCTATCAAGGACCTGTGGTATACACGGGATTCAAGAAGGGTGCTGACGAGCGTATTTCATGGAAGAAGACAGACCTCGAACTTGTTCTGGGCGAACAGAAGACCCTGCCTGCCCGCTACGAACATCCCAATGATTGGGGTGACTACTGGGCCAACGGCATCGACCCCTGCGTCTTCTACGACGAGGAGGGTAGACTGTGGATGAGCTACGGCTCGTGGTCGGGCGGCATCTGGATGTTACAACTGGACGAGGGGACAGGACTGCGCGACTATGACGTGACTTACAAGAGCGACTATGACGCGCTGAAGAAGGGCGTGACGCAGGATGCCTACTTCGGTAAGCGTATTGCCGGTGGTTACTACGTGTCGGGCGAGGCCTCCTATATCGAATACGTGGGCGACCACTACTACCTATTCATGTCGTATGGCGGATTGGAGTCGACTGGAGGATATCAGATGCGAGTGTTCCGCTCGGAACAACCCGATGGGCCCTATGTGGATGGAATGGGACGTAGTGCTATCTTTGACCGATACGTCATGAACTATGGCCCCAATGCCGATACCCGCGGACAGCTCATCATGGGAGCCTATGCCGGATGGGGCGACATGAAGACGGGCGAGCTGGCTCAGGGGCACAACAGCGTCATCGCAGCTCCGGACGGACACACCTATCTGGTGTACCACACCCGATTTGACGATGGTAGCGAAGGACATCAGGTGCGCACACATCAGCTCTTCCTCAACAAGGCTGGCTGGTTGGTGGCATCGCCCTTCGAATATTGTGGCGGTGCGACGACAGATGCCGATATTGCCTCCCGAGAAATAGTTCCCACAGAGCAGATTCCCGGAACGTATCACCTCCTCATGCACAGCTATGCGCTGAACCATAAGGAGCGCGAGGTGGCTACACCCGTCAAGATTGAATTGCACGAAGACGGTTCTGTGGATGGAGCATATAAGGGTGCATGGAGTGTCGAGGAGGGTACGGGATACCTTACCATCAAGCTGGGTGGAAACACCTATCAAGGAGTCATTATCGATGAACAGATGGATGGACGTACGATACGTGCCATTACCTTCACAGCATGTGCTCCCAATGGTGTGCACGTATGGGGATATCGCTTTCGCGATGATTACGCCCTGGCCTATCAGATAAATAACCAAATACTACCCGTTAGCGACCGCCAAAGAGTAACGGCCAATGTGGATCTTACGGGTATGCAATGTGTTGACAATGTGGACGTGGTGTGGACGAGTAGTCTTCCCCAATATATCTCCGAGGGTGGGCGATACGACCCCGCAGGACTGACAAACGATACCCTTGTGGAACTTACGCTCGACTTGTCGGCCGGTGACTATTATTGGACCCGCACCTATAGCGTGACGGCTAAGGCTGAGGATTACCCTACGGCCGACTGGAAGAGTGGGATAGTAGGCTACTATAATTTCGATGACACACCTGGTTACAATGTAGTAACCCCTACAGAACGAGTGACCCTGCTTAGAGCTGGCACGAACAGCAAGCCCAAGCTCGAGGAGGATGGCATCCGTAACGGAAAGTTTGTGCACCTCCTTTTTGGTGCTAACGGCAATGAGAGCTATGTCTCAATAGCTAATCCTCTTTATGAGAAGGACATCGAAGAGGGTGTCACGCTGACCTTCTGGGTCAAGCGGACCGACAATAATGCGTGGGATGCATTGTTCGGCTTCTACAATAAAACTCAAGGCTCACGCCTCTACATGAGCGGAGGAGGCTACATCGGTTACAACAACAATGCTGGGGACTGGATCGACATTAATCATCCGAGCACCTTCACCGATGTTCCCATTGGAGTGGGGAGGTGGCATCTGGTCACAGTCACCATCAGCAAGAAATCTACCAGTGGCATTACTCTCTATGTAGACGGGTCCAAGGTGAGCGAATGCACCTATGACGGCATATTGGGTGGTACGGCTATCACTAAAGGACCGGCATTTGACTACACCACAATCCTTGACCATATCACGAATTGCTCGAAGCTCACGTTGGGCTACGGCTCCTTCTGGGGAAGTCCCGATGTGTGCGTTGATGACCTAATGGTTCACGACCGCGTGCTTTCGCGCCAGGAGATGTCGGCACTCAAGCAGATGATGAGCCGTGTGTATGACCTGGGAGCGACAGTTGATATTGAGGAGGTCTACAACGACAATCTGCCCACACCGATGAGTGATGGGTACCTCTATGACTTGAGTGGCCGTCGCGTGGACCATCCCACACAGGGCATCTACATACGTAACGGAAAGAAAGTGATAGTTGGCAACTGACTTTGCAAAAAATGTTCCATTATTCGATAAAAGCTATGATTAAGAGATTGTTCGATAAATACGTTGTCAAGGCGCTAAGCCATATGGCTTGGGGTTTGTTCTGTTCGCTCATCATTGGGCTCATCGTGGGGCAGATAGCTAAGATTCCGGGCCTTGCGTTCCTTTCCTTTATCAGCGAGGCGCTCTCGGCTTCGTCGCCACTTGTGGGGGCGTGTATCGGGTTGGCCATCGCTATGGGCTTGGGTGTGGCGCAATTGGTGACCATCTCTTCGGCCGTGGTGGGTGCATTGGGCTATCAGTATGGTGGTCCTGTGGGTGCCTACTTGGCGGTGATTGTTGGTGCCGAGATAGGTCAGCTCATCTCCAAGCGTACGGTGGTCGATATCATCATCACGCCTATGCTCACCATCGTGGCGGGCGGTGTCTTTGCCCGTTACTGTTGCTCGCCCATTAATGATTTCATGCTCTATCTCGGTGAGGTCATCAACCATGCTACCCAGCTCAGCCCCTTCGTGATGGGTATTGTTGTGGCGGTGCTGGTGGGTTGTGCATTGACGCTACCTATCAGTTCGGTGGCTTTGTGTGTGATGCTCGGCATCGATGGCTTGGCGGCAGGCGCGGCCACCGCAGGGTGTTGTGCTCAGATGGTGGGGTTTGCCGTCATCAGCTTTTCGGACAATGGTGTGGGCGGACTCCTCTCGCAGGGCTTGGGTACCTCGATGCTACAGATTGGTAATATCGCTCGCAAACCCATCATATGGTTGGCCCCGACGCTTACCTCAGCTATTCTTGGCCCTGTGTCAACTGTCTGGCTCGGTATGACCAACAATGCACTCGGTGCCGGCATGGGTACGGCAGGCCTTGTGGGCCCCCTGGCCACCTATGCCACCATGAGCAGTCAGGTGTCCAGCAGCGTACTCATCACCGAGATCGTACTGCTCTTCTTCGTTGCGCCGGCTATTATCAGCTTGCTCATTGATAGGCTGATGCGTCGCATAGGCTGGGTCAAGCCAGGCGACATGAAGTTGTAGATGAGTGGATAAGGCTACATCGCATCCATAAAAAACAGAAAGGCGACTGGTCTTCCCAGCCGCCTTTTCTTTTGGTAATAATATAGATGTTGTCCAGATATGTTTGTCATGCTGAGTGAAACGAAGCATCTCGCAAAGTGTACTGGTAAAGTCCCTGCGCGAGATCCTTCCTGTTGTCAGGATGACAGCATCGCTGATTTTGTCCTGTCGGAAACGGCTATATTATCTCCTTTCTTTTACCATGCCACACTGGTGTATGCGTTGCGCGGACTCTTATGCCTGCAACCACTTGTACTTGGCCACGCTATAGATGGGTACAAGGGGAAGGATGAGCGGAGTCTTCTTGGTATAGGCCTGGAACTCGGGGTCGTTGCCGTAGGTCTCCATCTGACGCAGCTCGAGGCGGCGTGCACCGCTGAACATCACATACACGATACCGATATATCCGAGCGCAGCGATGACCCACTGACCTACGGTGCAACATGAGCCGAAGCAGATGATGAAGCTACCCGTCCACATGAGCACCTCACCGAAATAGTTGGGGCAGCGCACGATACGGTACAAGCCCGTGTCTACAAAGCGGCGAGCGTTGACCTTCTTGGCCTTGCTCTTCTGCGCATCGGCCACCATCTCGATGATTACGCCCAGGGCAGCCACGATGGCACCGGCCCACATCCATCCCTCACTTACGGGAAGTCCCTCGCGGAGGTTGTGGAGGTAGAAGGTCACAGGGCTTATCTGTCCCACATAGAGCAGGGCACACATT
>JAZRFA010000115.1:0-17057 GCA_045661085.1 Bacteroidaceae bacterium | reverse complement strand
TTCTTGAGGTCGGCCTTGGGAAGCTTTAAGGTAATCTTGCACTCCTCAGAGAGCTTCACGTCGGGGAGCTTGCCGGTGCGAGTAGCCACTACTCTACCCTCCTTCACCACGTCGTACACCAGGTTGAACTCGCTAAGTGAGGTGAAGTCGTAGTCGTCATAGATGGTCACCATAGCACGGTTCTTCTTCACATTGATATCCTTCAAACCGAACTTCACGAACTGGTGGGCTGCCTTCACCTCCTTGAGCTTGGCCCCCTCCTCGCGAGTAGCGGGAATGACACCATTAGAGCAGAAGTTGCCCTGGTGAGGACCGGGATAGTCGTAGCCGGTGTGGAGGCGGTATACCCCCTCCTTCATCTCCTTGGGGTCATAGATGGCCTGGTCAACCCAGTCCCAGATGCAACCACCGATGCAAGCGTTAGAGGCTTCGATATAGTCCCAATACTCGCGGAGGTTACCAATGGCATTACCCATGGCATGAGCATACTCACAGATAAACATGGGCTTGTCGAGGTCACTGGTATTGCGTTGCATCCAAGCCATGCCGGGATACATCTTTGAATAGAAGTCCGAGTAGTCCTCACCACCGAAGTCGCGGCCACCGCGTGTTCCCTCATAGTGGATGGGGCGACGGCTACCGGCATCGGTTGCCATATCGCAACGGCGAGCCACATCGTAGCAGTTGGCGAAGTTTGAGCCATAGCCAGCCTCATTACCAAGGCTCCACATAATCACAGAGGCGTGGTTACGATCACGCAATACCATACGCTCGATACGGTCTTCGAAGGCCGGAATCCATGACTTCATGTTCGAGATGCTCTGGTTAGCGTGGTCCTCGAGATCGGCCTCATCGCAGCAGTAGAGTCCGTAGTGGTCAAACATGGCATACATGCGAGCCGCATTGGGATAGTGGCTTGTACGGATGGTATTGATATTGTTGCGCTTCATGAGCAACACATCCTCAAGCATCGACTCGGTAGGTACGGCACGGCCGTAGATGGGATGCGTGTCATGACGATTGACACCCTTGAAGAGCACCTTCTCGCCATTGACATACATGAGTGAGTTCTTGATTTCGATGTAGCGGAATCCGTGCTTGGTAGAGAAAGCCATCTCCTCGCGACCCTCGGCATCCTTCTGCACCACGCGAACGGTGTAGAGGTGGGGTTTCTCGGCATCCCACATGAGGGGATTGGCGAGTGCGAGCTGAGCCTTCACGGCAACCTCCTTCTTGTCGGTGGCAAACACCACCTCAAGGCTTTGGCCTGCCACCTTCTTTCCTGCGGGGTCATAGAGCGACACCTCAAGCAACTTCTTACCAGCAAGGCCATCGCGGTTGTCGAGGGTGAGTTCTACGTTGGTCGTTGTCTGCTTCTTGTCGGCACCGGCAAACTCGGTATGGATGTAGTGGTCGCGCACCGATACGGTGGGTACACTATAGAGATATACATCGCGGAAGATACCGCTCATGCGGAACATGTCCTGACACTCGAGGTACGAACCGTCGCTCCAGCGGAACACCTGCACGGCAAGGCGGTTTTCTTTTCCTTTATATATATAGGGAGTGATGTCAAACTCGGCCACATTGTTGGCTCCCTGTGTGTAACCCACATACTGGCCATTGAGCCATACGAAAGCAGCAGAGTAGATACCGCCAAAGTGGATGAAGGTGCGGCTGCCATCCCACTCGGCGGGCACGCTGAAGGTGTGGGTATATGAGCCTACGGGGTTGATGCCGTAGTTCTTGCCATTGTCATTATAGTAGGGACGCGCCTTGATATAGGGCGGTGTGTTGGCATGGGGATACTCCACGTTGCAGTAGATGGGGAGGTCGTAGCCGTGCATCTCCCAGTTTGAGGGTACGGGAATCTCGTCCCACTGGCTATCGTCGAAGCCCTCCTCGAAGAAGGTGAGCGGACGCTGCGAGGGCTCGCTCACGAGGTTGAACTTCCAGTTACCGTTGAGCGACTGGAATCGGCTGTTCACCGGCACGGTCCACGGAGTAGCGTAGTACTCGGCATCGGCCAACATGGCAGCTTCCGACTCATAAGGCATATAGGTAGCCACGGCACGCTCCTTGTTCTCCTCAAACATGGTCTCGTCCTCCCAGTAGGGGGCAGTAAACTTAGGCTTCTTCACCTCCTCGAAGGTGAACCATCCCGAACTGTCGTCCTTATCGTAGGGCACGAGCATCATGCGGCCATCGCGCAGGGCAAACATCTTGCCAGCCTTATGAGGAGAGGTTGAGAGGATACGGTAAGCGAACAATGGTTGACCATTGTTAGTAGCACGAACAGATTCATCCTTTCCTATCCATGCCGGCTCGAAGCGGAAACGGGCGTTGTTCCACACTCCCGACTGAGCAGGCCACTGCAACAGATAGTCTACGGCAGGGTTACCACCACCATCATCAAAGTTCTGTGCATAGAAGGCTCCTTCTACAGCACGCTCGGTGAGGTTAATCATGGTCATAGCCCAGTACTGTCCGCGGTTGGCCGTATCGTTCTTCTCCGCTACGATGCGAGCATTGTTCTCACCGCTATCGCCATTACCGAGCGACAGTTCGCGCTGGCCGAAAGGATGGATACGATAGGTGGCATCGGCATCGAAGCCATATTCTAGCGATTCAGCAATGCGAAAAGCCGATGCATTCTTCGTGCGGGCCTCTGCTACAGGAATGAGCGAGAGTGTACCATTGCTCTCACGATACATGGCCACCTCGGAGCGGTTGGCAGGAATGAGGAGAACGGCTTCACGCATCTTGCCTTGGAATGTCTCTACCTTCCATAATTGTGCCTCGTCAGAACCATTGTTCTCACCTACCCCCACCTTATTGCCATCGGCACGCAGTGCCTGATTGGTGAAGGGGTTGATGATGCGCACGCTGCCCGAGAGCTCTGTCACGGTCCAGTACTGCCCCTCAGCCGCAGCATCCATCTTCTGGAACTTCAGCTTAGCACCATTCAGTTCAAGCACTTGATGGCCGTCTGTAGCAGGAAAAAGGTTGTAATACGCTCCCTTGCGGAAGGTCGTCTGAGCCATCAAGGCACCAGCAACAAGAAGCACCGCCGCAAACATAAGCGAGCGAATGCCTACAATTCTGTGTTTGTTCATATATAGTTACTATAGAGTTATTCGCTTTGTCACGCAAAAATAGTAACTATTTCGCAAACACAGAAAAAAACAGCAAAGAAAAAGTTGTATTTCGATGCGGCAAGAGTATCTTAATCAATAGATACATTCATATCAAAAAGAATGATTATCTTTGCACGCGCAATGATAAAGTGGATTACTTAACTTAGAAATTCATCAACTCATATCAATGAAGATTGTACATATTATATTTCTGCTATTAGCTTCCGTATCTATATATGGACAAGGGAAACCATCATCGATTCACTTTCTCCCCACACAGCAGCTAAAGCTACTTTTCGTGGGCGACCTTATGCAACACCAGGCACAGATAGATGCGGCACAGCGTCCCGACGGGAGTTACGACTATACTCATTGCTTCTCGTTGGTGAGGGAACGTATCGAAAAAGCAGATGTCGCTATCGGCAATCTGGAAGTTACCCTGGGAGGAAAGCCCTACCGTGGTTACCCACAATTCAGTGCACCGGACGAATACTTATATGCTTTGCGAGATGCAGGTTTAGACATCTTGGCTACAGCAAACAACCATAGCCTTGACCGCTACCGCCGCGGGCTTGAGCGCACACTTACGCTTATCGACTCGCTCCAGTTACAGGCTATAGGAACCTATCGTAATGCTATCGACCGGGAACGAAGATACCCTCTCGTGGTAGAAAAGAACGGCATACGCATAGTCCTGTTGTGTGCCACGTATGGTACCAACGGCATTGCCTGCATACCACCCAACATCGTCAACAGCCTCGACCGCAAAGAACTTGCCGAAGACATATGGAAGGCGCGCACGATGAAGCCCGATGCCATCATCGCATTTATACACTGGGGCAACGAATATCAACAACAACCATCAGCTGAGCAGCGCCAGCTGGCCCAGTGGCTCATCTCCGAAGGGGTAGACCACATCATCGGAAGCCATCCACACGTGGTGCAGCCTATAGAACTCTTTGATTCGAACGAATATCCCATGCAGCATGCCGTGGTATACTCACTAGGCAACTACGTCTCCAATATGAGCATCACTCACGGTGACGTAGGCCTCACCGTGGAACTGGTTCTGGAAAAGAGAGGACACGTAACTCGACTCAAGCAACTCGACTACGACCTCGTATGGACAGAACGTTCGGCACTGAGCTGTACGGAAGACTTCCGCATCATCCCAGCCGACACCATACCTGATGACCTCAGCCCCGACGCACGCCATCGTATGCAACACGCTATAGATACCGAAAAGAGGTTCCTGAATGCAGCCTCACATACGCAGAAACTCGAATAAGCCAGAACCTGCTTGAAGAACAAGAAGCAAACCGTAATGGATAATTCAGTTTTTTTACGTATCTTCGCGCTTTAATTGAAAAATAATTGATTATACATAACTAAAATTTTCATCAACAATGACAAAACAATTGCAACAGACTTTGCGCGACTCGAACGTAGCGCGCTGGACGGCGCTCGTGATTGTATCGTTCACCATGATGTGGGGATACTTCCTCACCGACGCCATGTCTCCTCTGATGACCATGCTCGAGGTGGAGATGGATTGGTCAAGTTCAGACTTCGGTATCTTCAACTGGGCATATTGCTGGTTCAACGTGTTCCTCTTTATGCTCATCTTCGGAGGTATGATCCTCGACAAGCTGGGTGTACGTATCACCGGTATCGCCACCTGCGCCTTGATGGTGATAGGTGCCTTCATCAAGTACTATGCCGTGGAGTTCATCTCTCCGGGTCCCGATGCAGGATACATCTTTGGCATCCGCACTCAAGTGATGGTGGCTAGCCTCGGATATGCCATCTTCGCCGTAGGTACCGAGAACTGCGGTATCACCGTAACAAAGGTCATCGCCAAGTGGTTCAAGGGTAAGGAGATGGCACTCGCCATGGGTACACAGGTAGCTGTAGCCCGTTTGGGTACGGCAATGGCCATGATCGTGAGCCCGCTCATCGTGAAGAACTTCAGCATGTCGACTCCCCTACTCTTCGCCCTCGTGCTCATCGGCATCGGTCTCGTGGCCTACTGCGTATTCTGCGTGATGGATGCTCGTCTCGACAAGCAGCTCGTAGCGGAACAGAACGATGCCGAGGACGACACCTTCCACGTGTCAGACCTCAAGCTCATCATCACCAACAAGGGCTTCTGGCTCATCGCTCTCTTGTGCCTGATGTTCTACTCGGCCGTATTCCCCTTCATGAAGTACGCTACCTCGCTGATGGAGAACAAGTATGGCATGTCAAACGTATGGGCAGGTTGGATTCCCGCCCTCATCCCTATGGGTAACCTCATCATGACACCTCTCTTCGGTGGCATCTACGACCGCAAGGGCAAGGGTGCCACGATCATGATTATCGGTTCGGCTATGCTTATCGGTGTACACGTATTGTTTGCCCTCCCCGTGCTCAACTACTGGTGGTTTGCCGCCTTCATTGCCATCGTGCTCGGTGTAGCCTTCTCGCTTGTACCCTCAGCCATGTGGCCTTCAGTACCCAAGATCATCCCTGAGAAGCTGCTTGGCTCGGCATACGCCCTCATCTTCTGGGTACAGAATATCGGCCTCGGCTTTGTGCCTCTGCTCATCGGCTGGTTGCTCAACGAATACTGTATCGTAGGTGAACGTATGGTCGACGGACAGGTGTTCAAGCAATATGACTACACCCTCCCCATGTGTGTGTTCGCCTGCTTCGGTATCGTAGCACTGCTCCTCGCCTTCGCTCTCAAGAAGGAGGACAAGCGCAAGGGTTACGGTTTGGAGTTGCCCAATATTAAGTAAACGAAAGTAGATAATCCACGGATATACACGTATGTCCGTGGATTCTTTAGAAAAACATGACCATTACTCCTATCGCCCACTTCCGTAGTGCCTTCCCCACCAAGTTTGGTGTACCCCGACAGAGCGGTATCATCGACGAACTGAGGGGAAGTATCGTCTTCGAGCCCACCTACCGCAATGCCGATGCACTGCGCGGCCTTGAAGGATTCGACTATCTGTGGATTATATGGGAGTTCTCGGCCAACAAGACGAAGGAAGAGCGTGGAGTCACCTCGTGGCAACCCACCGTGCGCCCTCCCTTGCTTGGGGGGAACACACAGATGGGCATCTTTGCAACCCGCTCACCCTATCGCCCCAATCCTTTGGGATTGTCCTCAGTACGAATTGAACGCATTGAGATGACCGACAAGGAGGGATCCGTAATCCACGTACTTGGTGCAGACCTTATGGATGGCACGCCCATCTATGACATCAAACCCTATGTGGCGTATGCCGACAGTCATCCCAATGTACGCAGCGGATTCGTGGACGAACGTCGTTGGGAGGAGCTCACGGTCATCTTTCCCGAGCCATTGCAGAGACACTTCACACCCGAGAGCCTTGCAGCCCTCACCCGAGTGCTCGCCCTCGACCCACGCCCTCAATATCAAAACAACCCCGAGAAAATCTACGGTATGCCCTACGAAGGATACGACGTACGCTTCCGAGTGGCCAATGGCGTGCTCACCGTTATAGAAGTGAAGAGGGAAGAGTGAAGGAGTGAAGGAGTGAAGACAAATGTTTTTCCGCGATGGGACTATCGTCTTAACCCCTAAGCGAAGCGTAACTCCTGAACTCCTTTACCCCTAAAACACTAAACAATAAACACTAAACAATAAACACCATGCTCACCTTCCCTACCGCTAAAATCAACATCGGTCTGCAAGTGACCGAGCGTCGCCCCGACGGATATCACAACCTTGACACAGTGTTCTACCCCATCCCCATCAACGATGCCCTTGAGGTTATCGTCGCCGAAGGAGCCGACTATGATTGCCGCCTGCACATCAGTGGTATCACTATCGAAGGAGACACAGACAAGAACCTTGTGGTGCGTGCCTACCGACTCTTGGCGGCTGACTATACCTTACCCTCAGTAGACATCTACCTACACAAACACATCCCCACGGGAGCTGGATTAGGTGGTGGCTCGGCCGATGCCAGCTATATGCTGCGCTTGCTCAATGAGATGTTCGAGCTGGGCATCACTACCGAGAAGCTCGAGGCTTATGCAGCCCAGCTTGGAGCCGATTGTCCCTTCTTCATCACAGGGAAGCCCGTGTATGCCACGGGCATCGGCAACGACTTTCACCCTATCGACCTCGACCTCGGTGGATGGTACATCGTAGTGGTGAAGCCCGACGTATTCGTATCGACCAAGGAGGCCTACTCTATGGTGAAGCCCGAGAAACCCGCCGTAACGCTTGATAAAAAAATTGTTCACCCCATCACCGAGTGGAAGGACACCATCAGCAACGACTTCGAGAAGGGTATCTTCACCCTGCATCCCGAACTGGCAAGCATCAAGGCAAAGCTCTATGAGCTGGGTGCAACCTATGCGGCTATGAGCGGAAGCGGATCGGCACTCTTCGGACTCTTCGAAGCGTCGATCAACGATGTGGAGTGCCACTTCCCCGGATGCTTCTGCGAGCAGTACAGGCTATAAGTGACAAAACAGAGACTCCCCGATTCACATCGAGGAGCCTCCCAATAACACAAACACAAAATAAAACACGACAAAACTACTATGCAATTCTTTATTGGCTATTTGCTTTCGTAATTGCATAGATACAACACGCGCCACGAATAAATGTTCGCGGCGCGTTGTATTTTATTCTTGCCTCACGGCATCCTAGTCCTTCAGATAATACTCCACACTCGTCACCACACGTACGTTCTTCATATACGGTGTGTTGCTGTCGCGGTCGGTGATAGTAAACTGCCCTTGCGTAGCCCGCTTGATTTTGCCCAGTTTGCTTTGGCTATCGGCGGCAAAACGCTCGGCTGTCTCACGGGCATTCTTCGTAGCCGACTCAATCATCGAGGGTTTTATCTCGTTGAGTCCTGTAAAGGAGAATACCGTGGGGAACTCCCATCCACTCGTCGTGGCTATACCCTGCTGCAAGAGTTCACCCTGCTCTGATTGCAGACGTATGATTTCATCTACCTTATCGGTACATACCGTCACTACCGAAGTCACGATGTAGGCATAGCGATTCTGACTTCCGCTCCACTCGGTACGTGTATCTACCACTTTGGGAGCAGCTACCGAAATCTCCTCATCGCTGAAACCAGCCTCCTTCAAGAAACGGATGATGATAGCATTCTTGTGTTCGATGGTCTTATACAATTGTTGCAGATCGTCGCCACCCTCCTTATAGGCAAAGGGACATATCACATTATCGGCCTTCACCTCCCGTTCACAGAGTCCCTTTACCGACACCACTCTATCGTCGGCACGTGCAGCCTTGAAAGCATTGCCCAACACCAGGGCTCCTGCAATGAGACCTATCATCAAGCATACCCCCAGCACACCATTGCCAGCGCCTTTGTTCACATTCTTCGTTTCCATACTATCTATTATTATTTATACAAATGTACGGAATAAACAGAAACGATGTATACATACCCTAGGATTTAACATTATTTACACTATTCCTCAAACAGATTTTCGGTTCAGAGAGGTTCCTAGATGAACCTTCCGATGAGGATTCCCTGTGCGTATTGTCTCCAAGAGGGGAGCAATAGAATCGAGACTCAATCATTCCATATCCTTCACCACAATGGTATGAAGCATCTCGGGAAGCAAGTATCGTTTGGCGAGTTGTTGCAGATGAAGGGCATCCGTGGTACGGATAGCTTCAATCGTTTGTTCCAAATGGGTTTGAGGCAAACCGAGGTGTTCCATAAAGATGTAGGCATCGGTGAGCGAGAAGGCGCTCTCATAGTTGCGGCATATCTCACCAATCATGTAATTGCGCACCATCAGGAGTTCATCGTCGGGGATGAGTTCCTCCTGCAAGCGGTACATCTCCCGGTGTATCTCAGAAATAATTTCTGCATCCTTGCCCAATTGTCCCTCGCAATGTACCAGAAACATCACCCGTGAAGTATTGGTGACTAGGTCGGCACCGATATGGTAGGTATAACCTTTCTCCTCACGTACATTCTTCATCAGTCGGCTACCGAAATACCCTCCCAGCACGGTAGTAAGTACACGAAGAGGCAGATAGTCGGGGTCGTTCACATCCATCAGCAAACAGCCCATGCGTATACTGACCTGCACTGCGTGTTCTAATTGACAATGGATAATTGACAATGGACAATTATTTTGTGAACCAACTTCATTGAATTTGCTATGCCTTGCAAACTCTACTCTGTCTGTTGTCAGTAAAGTTCCTCTCCCCCACGCTGTCATACCGAAAAGTGACTCGATATGGGACGTCAACCCTTCGTCAACATCACCCGAGAGATATATCTTGCACGTGTCCGACCCATAATGACGATGATAGAAGTCCTCTACATCGTCCACCTGCAAAGTGTCATAGTCTTCGGGATTCGCACTCATTCCACAGGGATGATTTTCTCCGTAGATGCTGGAGCGTAAGGCACGCATTGCCAGGACATCTCCCTTCTGTAGGCTCACCATAAGTTGTGCCTTATTATTGGCACGCAAGGTTTCAAACTGCTTTTTATCGTAGGAGGGCTCAGTGAGCATACGCTGAACGAGGTCGAGAGTGGCAGCAGCGTGTCTTTTCAAGGTGTGTAGCGTGACGAATGTACGGTTCATAGCCACACTGAGGTCGAGCCACGCACCATAATAGTCGAGCCGCTCGGCAAACTGGGCTGCGGTATATCCCCTGCATCCTTCACGCAACATACGGCAAGCAAAGAGTGCCTGCAACTTACGTACCTGATGCAGCTGCCCTACCGAGAAAACAAAGTCAATGCGCACAGCATCAAGCCCTGGTGCCTCAATGACAGACAAGGGTATACCATTATGCAGCACCCTATTCACAGGCTTGCTGAAGGTGAGCATAGCAGGCTGAATGACTGGCGGTATAGAACGGTCGAGCATGATTCCTGAATTGAAAGTTAAAAATCATTTTCTTGGCTTTGAGCATCGAGCCTTGAGAAGTGAGGTTTTAGGTCTTGAACTGTGAGCGATGAGTTATGAGCTACCATCTGGAGGTTGGCTCACTCTCAAAGCTCAAAACTCAAATCTCATTGCTCACAGCTCATTGCTCACAGCTCACTAAAAGTCAAATGACTCATCCAGTTGTTGCTCCTCGGTAAAGTTGTCAATGAGGGTTTGTTGCTCACAGGGGTCAAAGTCCTCGGGGATATTAAAGGTTTCCTCCTGCGAATAGCCCAATGACTCGTCGGCATAGACTTTCTGCATATAGAGTGCCCAAATGGGGAGAGCCATAGAGGCACCCTGTCCGTCGCTCATGCTGGTGAAGTGTATATCGCGGTCGTCACCACCGACCCAGCAACCGCTCACCAACGAGGGTGTGTATCCCATAAACCAGCCATCAGCATTATCGTTAGTTGTTCCGGTCTTACCTGCAATCTCGGCAGTGAAGCCATACTTGAAGCGCAGTCGACGACCGGTACCTTCATTGATGACAGCCTTCATCATCTCAATCATCTTATAGGAGCTCTCCTTGCTGATGACCTCATAGGTCTGAGGCGAGAAGGTGGCCACGATATTACCTTCGTTATCTTCGATACGAGTCACGAAGAGCGGTTCGGTGCGTATACCATTGTTGGGGAATGCCGTGTAGGCGCCCACCATCTCACCCACCGAGATATCGCACGGGCCGAGACAGAGCGAGGGTACAGGCTGTATATCCTGGTTACGTATGCCGAACTGGTGTATAAGGCTCTTGAAGGCATAAGGATTCAGCTTACCCATAAGGTAGGCCGAGATCCAGTTGTTCGACTGCGCCAGCCCCCATCGCAGGGTTACCACCTTGCCATAGTCGTCCTTGTTGCCCGTGTTGCGCGGTATCCATATCTGTCCGTCTTCGGTGAGGATGGTCTGCTCCACGTTACGTGTCTGGTCGCAAGGCGAGAAGCCATTCTCCATAGCCAAGGTATAGAGGTAAGGCTTGATGGTCGAGCCCACCTGGCGACGCCCTACCATAGCCATATCATACTGGAAGTGCGTATAGTCGGGACCGCCCACGTAGGCCTTCACGTGACCGGTGATGGGGTCCATCGACATAAACCCAGTGCGCAGGAAGTGCTTGTAATAACGTATCGAGTCCATAGGTGAGAGAGTCGTATCCCGATCACCACCATAGGCAAATACACGCATCTCGCGCTTCACGTCGAACGAGTCGCGTATGGCAGCGTCAGAGTACCCCTCCTTCTTCATGCCACGGTAGCGGTCGGTCTGCTTCATCGCACGCACTAGGAGAGTTTCAATCTCATCAGGCTTCAGGTTATCGTAAGGAGCATTCTTGGTCTTCTTCTTGCTCTTGAAGAAACGTGGTTGCAAGTATTCCTTGATATGCTCATCCACAGCTTCCTCGGCATACTTCTGCATGCGCGAGTCGATGGTTACATACACCTTCAATCCGTCGGTATAGAGGTTATAGTGACTTCCATCCTTCTTCTTGTTCTTGTTACACCAGCCGTAAAGTGGATTGTTGGCCCAATCAAGCGAGTCTTCATAGAACTTCTGCATCTGCCAGCCACGATAGTTCTTTTTCACCGGTTCCTTGGCCGTCATCACACCGCGCAAATATTCGCGGAAGTAAGGTGCCGGTCCCAGTTTATGGTCTACAGGACGATAGCGTAGCACAAGGGGAGTCTCCTGCAACGAATCCCGCTCGGCACGCGTCAGGCAACCATTCTTTTCCATTTGCGAAAGCACCACATTGCGGCGTTCACGAGTCTTCTCAGCACGACGACGGGGGTTGTAGAGCGATGAGTTCTTGCACATACCCACCAATGTAGCCGCCTCTTCTACGGAGAGTTCCTTAGGATCCTTGGAGAAATAGGTGTTGGCTGCGGTCTTGATACCGATGGCATTGTTGCCGAAGTCATATTTGTTGAGATACATCGTGAGTATCTCCTCCTTGGTGTAGTATTTCTCCAACTTCACGGCGATGACCCACTCGATGGGCTTCTGAAACAGACGTTCTATCTTGCTGCTGGCCACCTCGGTGTAGAGCTGCTTGGCAAGCTGCTGAGTAAGCGTGCTACCACCTCCCGAGCTGCTCTGACGCAGGATACCCGTCTTCACGATAGCACGGAGCAGGGCGCGCAGGTCGATGCCCGAATGCTCGGTGAAGCGCACATCCTCGGTGCTGATGAGTGCATTGATGAGGTCGGGCGAGAGGTCACCATACTCGGTCCACACACGATTCTCGCGGCTATACGAATAGGTGCTGAGCAGCTTACCATCCGCAGAGATGATCTGTGTGGCAAACTTGTAGTTCGGATTCTCCAACTCTTCCACTGGGGGGACGAAGCCAACCCACCCCTT
The DNA here is from genome assembly GCA_045661085.1 of Bacteroidaceae bacterium. GTDB lineage: Bacteria > Bacteroidota > Bacteroidia > Bacteroidales > Bacteroidaceae > UBA1189. The sequence goes on along the minus strand of JAZRFA010000115.1, from coordinate 4,602 downwards.
AGTGATGGCATAGAACACCAGGAACACGGCGATGAGCCCCATCGCCAGCACACCCCACAGGGCATATATAATCTTCTTCATCATAAGCACGGAATAATTTCAACCTACAAAATTAGTGCAAGCCGAGAGGAAATGCAAATTTATTTGCGATTTCCCGAGGCACAGCCTAATTTCAAGCTGCGGAGCAGATTAATTTTAGTGCAAGCCGAGCTGCTCGACAAGAAGGGCAAGGTGCTCGAGACCGTATCAACCATCGTGGGTCGAGAAAAAAAACAAGTTAACTTGCATTTTTCCGAGGCCCAACAAAAATCTCGTATAGGCTAGAGAAAAAAAATCAACAAAGGCTTTTATAAATTGCAGAAAGGCCTTGTCAAAGATAACTCTTTTTCTCGGTCATAGACTCCAATTCTCAAATATGGTAAAAATAGTGCACACCCGCCATGACAGAGAGGTTAAGACAAAGCGTGAGAGCGGCTATGTCCACTCTCACGCTTTAATTCTGTTATATGTCCTTCGATCTAGAGGTTTTCCCAAAGTACCCCATCTTCCACGGCGACCAGTGGCGTCAGGATAGGGAGTATACCGATTCATCGTTCGCAGAAATTGGGTCAGCCCGTTTTTTTCTAGTGGGTATACCCAAAAGATTTTTCAAAATCTGTAAAGAGAATTTTCTCCGTCTACAAGGAGAATCTGCAATCGGGGGGGGGAGGCAGTTACGTTCGCCCCCCCAAAATAGTCTGGGGGAAAAGCAAAAACGCAAAGCAAGTTTTGCTTTTTCTCTCGCCTTGCACTATTTTTGCGGAAGAAATAAGAGAAGACGAATACTTGACTTCACTACACATCCCCATCCGGGACGGCGTACATTGTCTGTTGTCCATAGTCTTTTGTTCGTTACAAAAGAGAGAGAGAAAACATGCAAGAGCTCAACCTACCCTCGTTTGAGAGAAAAGTGATGATGAAAGATGGCAAGCCTGCCATCCTCGACATCGTGCGCCGCCAATACGTGGCGCTGACGCCCGAGGAGTGGGTGCGCCAGCATTTCGTGCATTTCCTCATCGGGCACAAGGGCTACCCGCAAGCACTTATGGGCAATGAGGTGCAGCTCAAGTTCAACGGCATGAGCCGACGGTGCGACACGGTGGTGTATGACCGCACACTGAGGCCGCGCGTCATCGTGGAGTACAAGGCACCCACGGTGAACATCACGCAGCAGGTATTCGACCAGATATGCCGCTACAACATGGTGTTGCAGGTGGATTATCTCATCGTATCGAACGGCCTTGCACACTACTGCTGCAAGGTGGATTATGATGCCCACACATACACATTCTTGAAGGAGATTCCCGAATATATCCAAGTAGTAGAACCATGAAGATAGCAAAGCGAGTAGAGGAGTTCATCCGTAAGCATCAGCTCTTTGCCGATGATGCAGGGGTGCTGGTGGCGCTGAGTGGCGGGGCCGACTCGGTGGCACTGCTCAGGGTGCTGCTAAGCTTGGGATACCGATGCCATGGGGTGCACTGCAACTTCCACCTGCGGGGCGAAGAGAGCGACCGCGACGAGCACTTCACCACCGGGCTGTGTCACGCGCTGGGCGTGGCGTGCGAGGTGATGCACTTCGACACGCTGGCCTATGCTGCCGAGTGCAAGGTGTCGGTAGAGATGGCGGCACGCGAGCTGCGATATCGGGAGTTTGAGCGCCTGCGCCAGGCACACCACCTCGACGTGATTGCCGTGGCACACCATCAGGACGATGCGGTGGAGACACTCATGCTCAACCTCATACGCGGAGCGGGTATCAATGGACTGACGGGTATGCGTGTCAAGAACGGGTACATCGTGCGCCCGCTGCTGTGCCTCACACGCGAGGAGATCGTCGACTACCTCGAACACTTGGGACAGCCCTACGTGACCGACAGCACGAACCTCACCGACATGTATGCCCGCAACAAGGTGCGCCTGCAACTGCTGCCCCTGATGGAGCAGATAAACCCTGCCGCCAAGAGCAACATCATGCAAGCGGCCATTCACCTGGGCGAGGCGGCCACCCTATACAACAAGGCAATGGACGAGGCAAATGCGCGCATCGTCACTGCTCATGCCGAAGGTATTGACATCGGCATCGCTCCCCTACTCGACACCGAGGTACCCAGGGCACACCTGTTCGAGATACTGCGCCCCTATGGATTCAACTCGGCACAGGTGGCTGACATCTTCCGCTCGCTTACCTCGGAGGCTGGACGCCTGTTCGAAGCGGAGGGATACACCCTACTGCGCGACCGTACCCATCTGCTGGTGCGCAGCAAAGCGGCATCGGCAACAACCGACGACACCGCCTACACCCTACCCCAAGAGGGTACCGTGCTGTTGCCCGACGGCACACGGCTCTCAGTGTGCAGCATAGAGACCGATACCACATGGCAAGTGCCCAAGCGTAACGACGTGCTGTGCCTCGATGCAAGCCGCATAAACGAACCGCTCACGCTGCGCCACCCCCGACAGGGCGACCGCTTCAAACCTTTCGGTATGAAGGGATACAAGCTGCTGAGCGACTTCTACACCGACATCAAGATGCCCCGCACCGAAAAATCCGCCCAATGGGTGTTGTGCCACGGAGATGACATCGTGTGGGCCATAGGGCTACGCGGTAGTGAGAAGTTCCGACTAAAGGGAACACCCGAGAGAGTGATTTGCATAGAACGATTAAAGATAAACGACGAGAGATGAACCCGGAGGGGTCAAAGTCAAAGATTAACTCTTAACTTTTCCCTCTTCACTCTTAACTCTAAAAAGATGATATATCCGAGCAATTTTGAGCAGAAGATAGGTTTCGACCAGATACGTCACATCCTCAGCGGCCGCTGCCTGAGCACATTGGGCAAGGACAAGGTGGAGGATATGCAGTTCTCGAGTGAGAACGATGAGGTAATACGACGGTTGGATGAGGTGGCTGAGTTTGTGCGCATCATCCAAGAGGAGGATACATTCCCCTACCAACACTTCTTCGATGTGCGCCCCGCCCTGCACCGCGCCAGCATCGTGGGTATGTATATGGATGAGGGCGAACTCTTCGACCTGCGACGCTCGCTCGATACGATAAGTCAGATTATCCAATTCTTCCGCCGCGAGGAGGACGAACCCAGCAAGTACCCCAATTTGGAAGAGCTAGCTTCGGGGACACAGGCCTTCCCCACCCTCATACGCCGCATTGATGGCATCGTAAGCAAGTTCGGAAAAATCAAGGACAACGCCTCACCGGCACTCGCCAACATACGCCGCGAACTGGCTGCCACCACGGGCAGCATATCGCGCACACTGAACTCGATATTGCGCTCGGCACAAGCCGAGGGCATCGTCGACAAGGATGTAAACCCCACGGTGCGCGACGGACGATTGGTGATCCCCGTGGTGCCCGCACTGAAACGCCGCATCAGGGGTATCGTGCACGATGAGTCGGCCACGGGCAAGACCGTCTTCATCGAACCAGCCGAGGTGGTGGAAGCCAACAACCGCATACGAGAACTCGAGGGCGAGGAGCGCCGCGAGGTGATACGCATCCTCACTGAATTGACCGACGAGGTGCGCCCACAGATACCCGAGATACTGGAATCCTACTCATTCCTAGCTACCATCGACTTCATCCGTGCCAAGGCACTTACCGCCATCGATATGGATGCCCTGCGCCCCGAGCTATGCGACCATCCCTATATCGACTGGGTGGAGGCCGAGCACCCCTTGCTGCGCATCACACTGGCCAAACATGGCAAGAAGGTGGTGCCGCTCGACATCAAGCTCACTCGGGAACAGAGGATACTCATCATATCGGGTCCTAATGCAGGTGGCAAGTCGGTGTGTCTGAAGACCGTAGGACTCTTGCAATACATGTTGCAATGTGGCTTGCTCATTCCATTGAAACGAGCGAGCCGTGCCGGTATCTTCCGTAACATCTTCATCGACATCGGCGACGAGCAGAGCATCGAGGACGACCTCAGCACCTATAGTAGCCACCTACTAAACATGAAGAATATGATGCGTGAGGCCAATGGAGAGAGCCTCATCCTCATCGACGAGTTTGGTAGCGGCACTGAACCCCTCATTGGAGGTGCCATCGCCGAGGCTGTGTTGCGCCGTTTCAATGACAAGCAGGCCTATGGCGTCATCACCACGCACTACTCCAACCTAAAGCAGTTTGCCGCCAGCCACAAGGGCGTGATCAACGGCGCCATGCTCTATGACCGCCACCTGATGCAGGCCCTCTACCAGCTGCAGATAGGCAACCCGGGCAGCTCATTTGCCGTGGAGATAGCCCGCAAGATAGGCCTCCCCGAGGAGGTCATCGCCGATGCCTCGGAGATTGTGGGTAGCGAATACATCCAGTCGGACAAGTACCTGCAGGACATCGTGCGTGACAAGCGCTACTGGGAGACCAAGCGCCAGAACATACGCCAGAAAGAGAAGCAGCTCGAAGGCCTCATCGGCCAATACGAGAGCGAGATGGAGGACCTCAAGAAGTCGCGCAAGACGGTTATCAAGGAGGCCAAGGAGGAGATGAAGCAGCTCCTACAGGAGCCGAACGCCCGCATCGAGAACACCATACGCACC
>JAZRFA010000114.1:0-7477 GCA_045661085.1 Bacteroidaceae bacterium | reverse complement strand
ACCAAAGACAAACCACACCACACACGACAACAGCGCTGGCCATGTGATGACATCGCGGAAGATGATGGCCGTAGCTATCGAAAGCACCGAGATGGTGAATCCATAGCCAAGGCTGAAGAAATAGATGAAGTAAATCCAGCCCAAGGCCGAAACGGCAAACGAGAGTGCCAAGAGTAGATAAAGATAACTCATGATAATAAAAGTTTTATAAGTACAACAAATAAAGGGTGCAAATGTACGAAAACTTTGGATAAATCTGCATCATTTCCTACATGAAAACATCGTATAAATAGCCGTTGGGGGTGGAAAGATCCATCTACGTCGTACTGTGTATTGTATCCTAGGGTGGGATAGGTCGCGCCCTCTACATTATCACCAGCGCGAGTAGTGCAAGGCTTATGGTTGTGGGCACACGATTTCGTACGGTAAAGGTGGTAACATTTATTGAAGCCTGCTGACGGATATCGATCTTTGAATGTTTATACGTTTGATTTGAAGTTACATTGTGGGTAGTTGCTACACCCCAAGAACTCGCCGTATTTACCTTTTCTTACTACTAACTTCCCCTTACATCTTGGGCATATTCCAGAAGCTATTAGCGCCTGTTTCTCGTTAATATCCTCTTTTATTCTATCAACATGATTACTTCTACGATTCTTTTCTACGATACAGACTGATGACAGCAATTCCGTTACTCTCGTAACTTCTATGTCAGAAAACACAAGAGTAGAATAACTGAGAATTGTATTTCTTAGTTGGTGGGAATATATCACTATCCCCATTGTGTCGCATTTAAGCGTTGCTCCATTGAGAAAAACGACTATTGGGATGAACTTGCTTTCGGGAATGTTCAACAAACACTGGAGCGATTTGACGTGGGAATAGTTTTGCTTCAACGGATTGCGGAACTGATATTTGTTCCCATACATGTTCTTAATCCAAAACTCGGACTTGTCATTCCCATAAATCCAGCCTGTATAGTTTTTGGTCTCAATTACAAATATTCCATACCGAGATACTACAATATGGTCTATTTGTATGGAGCGGCCTTGAACTTCAATATAAGCATCATTAAAAACGTGATATTCGCTCGGTAAAGATTGTAGCCTTGATGAAATTCGCCTTTCTCCTCTACGTCCTCGAATATTTGCTTGGTTGAGACGTAGAAAGACTATGGCTCCAATGAAAAGGGACAGTAGAAATATAAAAAGATACTGCTGCATCCTAGTTATTTCTTCATAATTTCCACAACTGGTACAGTTTTCTCTGTTTCTTCTGCAGTAAGATACTTATAAACACCTATTTGTTTGGCACACATACCTTTGGGCATTTTTACTACTTGTCCATCGTAATAAGCTGTTCCTGTTTCGTCCTTAAAGAAAACAACCAAGCCAGAGGGTAGATTGAGCAAATCAGTTAGATTAGAAGGGAGCCCAAGATCTTTGAAATTAGGGTCAATTAATTCGAGAGCAAGAGCACCACCTTGAGTGACTTGAAGAATTTTGAAGTTGCTGGTGCTTACACACTCTCCGATTTCCTTAAACAAAACAAGACTATCTTGGTAGTAATTGTCATCTTCCTCACTTATAAAATAAGGCACAGCAAAAGCAATCAATGCTCCTACAATTCCACCGGCAATAAAAATTATAAACTTTTTCATAATACGTAGAAGATGAATTATTATTTACTTAACGACAAAATTACAAAAACTTCCTGATAAAAGACAAACACTCATTAACAAAAATCATTAAAGATATCTCTGCTTTTTTTTACTCTTGCAATTTGGACTAAAAAGTTGTATATTTGTACCTATATAATTATACATATCAATGAAAACCGAAACATCTTCTCGCCCGATGCCCAAGACCTATCGTCTGTGCATCAAAACAGATTGTCCGCGGGCTGCCGAGTGCCTGCGCAGTATTGCCTTGACTATGGTGTCGCCCGATGAGCAGTCCATACAGGTCATCAACCCCGCCTATCTCTCCACGATAGAGGGCGACTGTCCCGTGTTCCGTTCGGCAGAGAAGGTGCGCTATGCCCGCGGCTTCGTGAAGATGCTTTCGGACCTCACCGTGACCCAAGCGAATCTCCTGCGCCAGACCTTGGAGCGCGACTTCGGCCACGCACGCTACTTTCGCCTCCGATCAGGCGAACGCCTCATAGACCCTGCTACGCAGGAGCACATACGCCAAGCGATGGCGCGGATTGGTATCACCGACCTCCCCGACTTCGATGCCTACGTAGAGGAGTACGACTGGTAATTGCGTGTGGCGATAATCTATATTCTATCAGTTCGAAAGTCCTTTGTTGTCGGATGACGCTTAGTCTCAGATAATTTCTATATGGTGATACTCTAATCTCACTATATTGATACTGCAGTATCGCTATATTGAAACTCCAATATCATAGTACTGATACTGCAATCTCACAATATAGATACTGTAGTATCACAATGAAAAGACTGAGCAAAGTAGCTTTTCTCCGTTGAGTGTTAAGGTCTCCCTTTTGAGAATGTTCTATTCTTGAAAATTTTAGGAGTATTCGTGTGTTTTTCAGAGAAGTGAAGTACTTTCATAACAACAAAGGAGACTGGACTGTCCAGCCTCCTTTTGTGTTGTTAGTTATGCTCTGCTCTAATCGCGGAGCTTAACTCAGTCTTCAAATCATCTCCACACTCCTCTTGATGAACTTGCTCAGTGCCTCACCTTTGAGCATGCCGTTACCCAGGAGGGCAAGGTCGATGAGCTGGTGCAGCACCTTGTTGTCCTTGGCGAAGTCGGCATAGATGGCTTCACGCTTGGTACGCTGAGCATCAATCTTGGTGTGGAGTTCGCTGAGTTCGTCCTTCTCGGCTGAGGGTATCTCCTCGTCCTTCATGCCCTTGTGTGATGCTTCGAGGGCCTCTTCACGGGCTTGCAATGCTGTAGTCTCCTCGTTGATGGGCTTGAGGCTATCGGCGGTCTGCTCCTTCTCTGCGGTGAGGACAGACTGGATGAGGGGATGGTCGGTGTTGAGGATGAGGGTATACATGTCGGGCATCTCGCCATAGAAACTCATGCCGGCGTTGATGGCTGCCATCTCCTTCATACGACGCATATACTCGCTCTGTGTGATGAGGATGGGGGCTGCGGTGGCGCCAAGGGCTTGGGCATCGACCATGAACTCGGTCTTCTTCACCTCGGGCATCTGGCTCTTGAAGGCGGTGGTGAGCATCTCTCTTTCCTCGGCAGGGAGCTCTACGCGCTGCTTGTCTTCCTTGACGATGAGGTTGTCGATGATGTCGGCATCTACACGTGAGAAGCGGCTCTTCTCCATCTTCTGCTCGAAGAGGTTGAGCATGGCGGTGTCGAGCTGACCGTCGAAGTTGAGTACGTTGTAGCCCTTCTCCTGTGCTGCCTCGATGTAGGTGTACTGCTCATCGCGGTCGGTGGCATAGAGGTAGATGAGGTTGCCCTCCTTGTCGGTCTGATTGTCCTTGATTAGGGTCTGATACTCCTCGTAGGTGAAGTGCTTGCCTTCGGTGTCGGTGAAGAGGGCAAACTGCTTGGCCTTGTCGTAGAATGACTCCTCGGTGAGCATGCCGTAGTTGATGAAGAGCTTCAGGTCGTTCCACTTCTCCTCGTACTCCTTGCGGTTGTCCTTGAAGATGCTGCTCAAGCGGTCGGCCACCTTCTTGGTGATGTATGAGCTGATTTTCTTTACGTTAGGGTCGCTCTGCTGGTATGAACGCGATACATTCAAGGGGATATCGGGTGAGTCAATCACACCGTGCAAGAGGGTGAGGAAGTCGGGCACGATGCCTTCTACAGAGTCGGTCACGTAGACCTGGTTGCAGTAGAGTTGGATGCGGTTTTTCTGCAAGTCGATGTTGCTCTTTATCTTGGGGAAGTAGAGTACGCCCGTGAGGTTGAAGGGGTAGTCTACATTGAGGTGAATCCAGAACAGCGGCTCGTCGCTCATGGGGTAGAGGTCGCGGTAGAACTTCTTGTAGTCCTCGTCGGTGAGCTCACTCGGGGTGCGTGTCCACAAGGGGTTGGTGTCGTTGATGATGTTGAGCTCGTCGGTCTCTACCTGCTTGCCATCCTTCCACTCTTTCTTCTTGCCGAAGGCGATAGAGATGGGGAGGAAACGGCAGTACTTGGTGAGCAGTGAAGAGAGGCGGCTCTCCTCGAGGAACTCCTTGCAGTCATCGTCGATGTGGAGGACGATGTCGGTACCGCGGTCTGCCTTGTCGCACTCTTCGAGAGTAAACGAGGGACTACCGTCGCAGCTCCACTTCACAGCCTGTGCATCCTCCTTGTATGAGCGGGTGATGATGTCCACACTCTTGGCTACCATGAAGGCAGAGTAGAAGCCGAGGCCGAAGTGGCCGATGATGGCATTGGCATCGTTCTTATACTTCTCGAGGAAGTCGTTGGCGCCTGAGAAGGCAATCTGGTTGATGTAGCGGTCAATCTCCTCGGCGGTCATACCGATACCGCGGTCAGAGATGGTGATGGTGCCAGCCTCCTTGTCGAGAGCTACATTGACGAAGAGCTCGCCGAGCTCACCCTTGAAATCACCCTTGAGGGCATAGGTCTTGAGCTTCTGTGTAGCGTCAACGGCGTTGGATACCAACTCGCGGAGGAAAATCTCGTGGTCACTGTAAAGGAATTTCTTGATGATGGGGAAGATGTTTTCGGTCGTTACCCCGATGTTACCTGTTTTCATATTGTTTTGAGTTTTAAGTTATTATTTTATTTGTCAACAGACAACGGACAACAGTCAACAGACGAAAGTCAGCTTCCAGGAGTGTCTGTTGTCCGTAGTCTGTAGTCCGTTGTCCTACAATGGAACAACGTTCCGAGGAATAAGGTTGCAAATGGAGTGCCATTATAGGGAAAGAGGGGCTGACGCTGACAAATTGTCGCTTTTGCAGTTAATCCGCTGCGCAGGCTCATGGCTCTTAGCTCACCGCTCATAGCTCTCTATGGTATAAAAAAAGAAGGGTCGTCATCCCGACGACCAATCTTCCAACTTTAAAAATCTAATACCATGAAAAACACGGTGCAAAGGTACGGCATCTCTGGGAATCTGCAAGTGCGCGGAGCGTGGAAAATGACGAAAATAACACAATTTATCTCTTTAAAACCGATTTTTTTGGAATGCACTATTCTTTTGTTGCATTGAGTTTGCAATATCCGCCGTTTTTGAAGGTGTGGAAAAATTTCCTTTTGCATGCAACTATTTTAGTCGCTTGGGTGTTTGTTTCGATGTATGTATTCCGTTCCATGGAACGTTTATATACTTGCCGGAGGGGCAGAGGTCGGGTCAGGACCTTTGCCCCGATTAATTAATCAGGGAATATGCTTCATATTTCCCCTATTTCTGTGTATCTTCGCGGGAAATCTGAGTTATAGCTATGATGTTTGAGATACGAAAGGCCACGATGGAGGATGTTCCAGTGATTCGGGATATGGCTTCGGTTGTATTCCCCGATACCTACAGAGAAATCCTGTCTCCCGAGCAAATTGATTATATGATGGATTGGATGTATTCCGAGGCGAGTCTGCGCAAGCAGATGATGGAGGAAGGGCATATCTACTACTTGGCTTACCATGAGGGTAGGACAGTGGGCTATCTGTCTATCCAGCCTGAAGGGGAGCATGTCTTTCATCTTCAAAAGCTCTATGTGCTTCCTTCTTGTCAAGGTATGCACTTGGGTGACCAACTTTTCAAGCAAGCCATCAAGGCCATCAAGGAACTGCACCCCGCTCCGTGTCAGATGCGCTTGAATGTGAATCGTAACAATAAAGCGCTGAACTTCTATGAAAAGATGGGTATGACAAAGATTGATGAAGGGGATTTCCTGATAGGAAATGGGTACTATATGAATGATTACATTATGGGCATAGAGATATAACGTCCTGAAATCACAAGAAGTGTGTTAATATTTTTTATTAAAATAAACTTTTGTGTAACTTCGCAGTCTCTATATATATTATAGGAGTAGACAAACACTAAAATAACACTATGAACAAAACACTGAAATGGACGCTGGTGGGCGTCGTGGGTGCGGGCCTGGCAGTATGGTTGGGCTTACGTGCATTTATGCCTCGGGTGAACGAGGAACTGAAAGATGAGGTAGTGAAGCAGCCGCAGGCTCCCAAGTTGGGGCGCACGCTCAACGTGCAGGCAGTGGTGCTCGACAAAGTGCTCTTGGCCGACGAACTCTTTATCAGCGGTAACGTGATGCCCGATGAGGAGGTGAGCCTTGCTTTCGAGACCTCGGGTAAGGTGACCGAAATCCTCTTCCAAGAGGGTGCCTATGTGAGAAAGGGCGAACTGCTTGCCAAGATCAATGACGAGCCCCAACAGGCCGAACTGCGTAAGCAGGAGGCACAACTCAAGCTTTTCCAAGACCGTATGTATCGTCAGAATGCCCTGCTCGAGAAGGAGGCGGTCAGTGAGGAGGCTTTCCAAGAGGCCCAGGCTAATCTTGCTGGACTTCATGCTGAGATTGACCGCGTGAAGGCCAATATCGCCCAGCGCGAGCTGCGTGCTCCGTTCGATGGTGTGCTCGGCCTTCGTGAGGTGAGCCTTGGTGCTTACGTGTCGCCTACAACGCCTATCGTGAAGCTCACCAAGATGAATCCCTTGAAGATCGAGTTTTCAGTGCCCGAGCGCTACTCGGGAGTGCTCAAGGCAGGTGCCCGCCTCAACTTTACCGTGGAGGGTGACCTCGAGGAGCGTGCAGCCAAGGTGTATGCCACCGATTCACGCGTCGACATGCTCACACGCACTTTCACCGTGCGTGCACTCTATGACAATGCCGATGGCGCACTCATGCCGGGACGCTATGTCAACGTCAACCTCCTCACCCGCGAATATCCCGATGCCATCGCCGTACCGAGCGAGGCCATCATCTCGGAGATGGGTCACGACAAGGTTTTCCTCTACCGTGGGGGCAAGGCTGAGTCTGTCATCATCACCAAGGGTATCCGCAACGATGCATTGGTGCAGGTGGTGCAGGGCCTCGAAGTGGGCGACACCGTCATCACTACTGGTACCATGCAGCTACGCGAGGGACAGAAGGTGGTGCTGGACGTAGTCAAATGAGGACCCCCTCCCTGCCTCCCCCTCTATGGGGAGGTGACCGATGTAATACTAATTAAGTAAATAAAGACCTTCTACTGCAGACAGTACTACTCTTTTCTATCGCGATGTCTGCAAAGCCCCTCCATAGAGGGAGGGGTTGGGGAGGGTCCTTTTTTTAGAACAACATCTCTACCAACTCGGGACGAAGGAATGACTTGAAGAAGTTTACGAATTCCTCCTCACCGAAGTTCACCTTGTATGAACCATCGGCAGGCTGGATGGTGAAGAGTGCCTTCTGACCGTTCACCTCCTCGATGGTCACGCCCTTGTCGAGCAGTGCCTTCGCCTTGGCAGCGAAGTACTTCTTCAGCGTGTCGGCATCGGCAGCAGAGATTAC
>JAZRFA010000113.1:0-2292 GCA_045661085.1 Bacteroidaceae bacterium | reverse complement strand
TAGAGAGCACAAACGCCAAACAATGCCCTATGAAATCGATGACCAATTGATATTCGTCTTGCGCAAGCGCTCCAGTTGTTGCCAGAAGAGGGCATTCTCGGGGCGCGATCCGTCGGGGTCTTCATCGGTGATGCGCTCGGCGATGCCACGCACATAGCCGAGGAGCTGACCATCGCGGGCGATATTGGCAATCTTAAGGTCGAAGGCGATGCCGCTCTGCTGCGTCCCTTCGAGGTCGCCCGGGCCACGTAGCTTGAGGTCGGCCTCGGCAATCTCGAAGCCATCGTTGGTGCGCACCATGATTTCAAGGCGCTTCTTGCTCTCCTCGGAGAGCTTTACCGAGGTCACGAGGATGCAGTATGACTGGTCGGCACCACGCCCCACCCTACCACGCAGCTGATGCAGTTGCGAGAGACCGAAGCGCTCGGCATTCTCGATGACCATCACCGAGGCATTGGGCACGTTCACACCCACCTCGATAACCGTTGTCGCCACCATAATCTGTGTCTCGCGCTGAAGGAACCGTTGCATCTCGGCATCCTTCTCGGCAGGTTTCATCTTGCCGTGCACCATGCTCACCTGGCAATGGGGGAAGGCCTCACATATCTGCGCATAGCCCTCTTCGAGGTTCTTGAGGTCAATCTTCTCGCTCTCCTTGATGAGCGGATACACCACATACACCTGTCGCCCCTGCGCCATCTGACCTGCCATGAACTGATAGAGTTGCGCTTGGCGATTGCCATACTGATGCATCGTCTGTATCGGTTTGCGGCCAGGGGGCAACTCATCGATGATGCTCACGTCGAGGTCGCCATAGAGTGTCATGGCCAAGGTGCGCGGAATGGGCGTAGCCGTCATCACTAACACATGGGGCGAGAAGGTGTTTTTCGTCCATAGCTTGGCACGTTGAGCCACGCCAAATCGGTGCTGTTCGTCGATGACCACAAAGCCGAGGGCCGCGAAGGCCACCGTGTCTTCGAGCACGGCATGAGTGCCCACAAGGAGTTGTATGTCACCCGTAAGCAGGGCATCGAGTATCTCTTTGCGTTTCTTTCCCTTCACGCTACCCGTGAGCAGAGCCACACGCACAGGCAGCCCTTCGAGCATCTTCGACAAGGTGGCATAATGCTGCTCGGCCAATATCTCCGTGGGCGCCATGATGCACGCCTGGTAGCCATTACCGATGGCGATGAGCGAGGTCATCAGTGCCACAAGGGTCTTGCCACTACCCACATCGCCCTGTAGGAGGCGATTCATCTGTCGGCCGCTATTCATGTCGTGCCGCATCTCACGGATGACCCGCTTCTGCGCTCCAGTGAGTTCGAAGGGGAGCTTCTTGGCATAGAACTCATTGAACAGTTCGCCCACCTTCGTGAAGCACAATCCGCGGCACTTGCGGCGGCGGTCCTTGCTGTAGCGCAGTATGCTCAGCTGCACATAGAACAGCTCCTCAAACTTGAGTCTGTACTGGGCACGGCGCAGCTCCTCGGGGTCTTTAGGGAAGTGGATGGCATACAGTGCCTCGCGTAGCGGCATCAGATGATGCTCGCGCACGAAGGGCTCGGGCATGGTCTCGGCCACTGGTGTACGCTCCAGCAGGTCGAAGAGATTAGCCTCGAGCTTCTGCAACGCATTGCTATTGAGTCCGCTGCGCTTCATGCGCTCGGTAGTATTGTAGTAGGGCTGCAAACCCATCGACGAGAGCGACAGTTCCGAGGCCTTGTCGATGTCGGGGTGCGCCACATTGATGCGGTCGCCAAACATCGTAGGCTTGCCAAACACGATATACTCTACTCCCACAGGATAGCTCTTGGGGATGAACTTGGCGCCATTGAACCACACGAGGTCTATCACTCCCGTACCGTCCGAGAAGTGCGCCACGAGCCTCATCTTGCGTCCCGTGCCGTTGGTCTCATAGCGCAGTATCTTGCCCTTGAGTTGTATGTAGGGCATGTTGCCGTCAATCTCGTGGATGTAGTAGAGGCGGCTACGGTCGACATACTTGTAGGGAAAGTTGTACAACAGGTCGTGCATGGAACTGATGCCCAATTCCTTTGCCAAGAGTGCCGCCCTTTGCGGGCCCACCCCCTGCAGATACTGTATGTCGCGGGTCGTGAGGTCGTACATAGCACAAAGTTATGTATAATTTCCTATTTTGTCGCAATTTTACCAAAGTTTTCGTATTTTTGTGCCGTAAAAAAAAGAGACACGACCTACATGAAAACCATCAAGACCATATTGCTATCATTGCTTCTGCTCGCCCCCATCGCGAGCAGTGCCGTCGAATACCAG
>JAZRFA010000112.1:0-31421 GCA_045661085.1 Bacteroidaceae bacterium | reverse complement strand
CGTTACCTGCGGGATGCTTGCCCTTGAAGGCGGTGATTTCTACGTTCTTTGCATCCACGATGCTGGGGTTTGTCTGCTTGGCGCTGACACCGAGGAAAGTGGGAGCCATCTTAGCCAATGCGCTGAGACCCACCTGGAAGTCCACCTCATTACCCTTGATGACATACTCGAAGTCAGGAGCGAGAGGCTTGCTGTCGAAGGCCGACACGAAGATGGCCTTGGGACGTGCATCGGGGTTAGCCACCACGTCGTAGGCACGCTGGCGGAGGCACGCGAACATACCGCTCTCGAGCAACGCTTCTTTCACTTGTTCACCATTCAAAGAGTGAACACTCTTAACACCAAAGTTCACTGCCTCCTGCTTGGCATCAGCTGTAACGTCGGTGCTCATCACCTTACGACGAGCACCACGGTTCACAGCAGCCACAACACCCGACACAGGGCTTACGAACTTCACTTCAGGATGCTTCTTATCAACGAAGAGAGCCTCCCCGGCCTTGACATGCTGACCCTCGGCAACAACCACCTTGGGAGTAACGCCTACGAAGTCATCGGGTACGAGAGCGTACTGCTCCGATGCCTTCACAGCCACCAACTCCTTGTCGGCAGTGCCTTTGAGCTTGATATCCAAGCCTTTTCGTAATTTAATTACTTCTGGCATAATGTTTATGAAATAGTTAATAAACTTTTATATGTGCAAAAATACGTGCAAAGTTAAAAAATTATTTACCAATCGCGAAACGAAAACCGATTTATTTATCCACGACATACAATCTTTCCAAGATTACCCTCCGACCTAATGCGCGAAGAGGCTTATCACCACCCTGAAACCAGCAAAGAAAATAGTTGTGACAAAGCCATCCAAAAACTTTTCTCATCGCGGAGAAAATACATTTCCATCGCGATGAGAAACTATTGTCATCGCGATGGAAAATAATTGTCATCGCGATGAAAAATTTTATCAACAATAGCAAAAAAGGCTACAAGCAAAGCCTTCCTGCAAGCATCACAGAAAGGAATAGAAGCATCCTTTTAGCAGCTTCGCGTTGACAGTCTCCTCTTTTTTCCATCCAACGACACAAATATCTACACAAACTTCGTTTAATCAAAATTTTATACTATCTTTGTAAGTCGTATATGAAGCGCCGCCGATACATACAGATTCTCCTTGCCCTGATAGTGACACTTATTGTCGGGTGCACTGCGCTCGTCAATTCCCCACGCATACAACAACGCATCACCGTATGGGTAGCTACCGAGTTGGAGAACCATATAGGCACCCGCGTCAGCCTAGGAAGTGTCCGCTGGCTCTTCCCTACAGACATCGTCATCGACAGCCTTACCATTGACGATCAAGAGGGCGAGCAATTACTCTCGATAAATCGTCTGGCCGCCAAGATAGAGTGGGCACCCCTCCTCTCCGAGCGACAGCTATCGATACGCAACATAC
Source organism: Bacteroidaceae bacterium (assembly GCA_045661085.1). Classification (GTDB taxonomy): domain Bacteria; phylum Bacteroidota; class Bacteroidia; order Bacteroidales; family Bacteroidaceae; genus UBA1189. The sequence goes on along the minus strand of JAZRFA010000112.1, from coordinate 29,971 downwards.
GCCTCTTCCATCCAGACATACACCTTTACCGAGCCGGTACAGGTGGCGAATACAACTACCAGTTCCTCATCGACGCTTTCACCTCGAAACAGGAGAAGAGAGAAAAGCCCTCACGATTCTCATTGCGCATCAACACCCTGCTTATACGTCACGCTCACGTATGCCATCACGTCGAGGGACTAAGCCAGGAAAACACCTCGACGTTCAATCCTGCCAACCTCTCCATTGACGAATTCTCGGTACAGATGTCGCTAAAACACCTCTCGACCGATTCGGCAAGCCTCATCGTACGCCACCTCGGATTCAAAGAGCAATCGGGTCTACACGTTGACAACCTCTACTTCCGTCTCGTAGCCAATCGCCAGGGTGCGACGCTGGCAAATTTCCAACTCAATATGCCGCACAGCACCCTAAAACTCGATACCATTTGGACAGCGTATAACCTGGGTAACGATGAGGAAAACATTCTTTTCAAGGGAAAGATACATCCCTCGCACATCACTCCTACAGATTTAGCCTTCTTGATTCCACAGGCAAAGGGCATCAACGAGCGCATACATTTTTCGGCGGACCTCACAGGAACTCCCTCTCGCATCAACCTCAAGGAGATAAACATACATACCGCGCACCGAGAATTCGCACTGCGCGCCGATGCCAAGCTGGCACGCAACGGGAAACACAGAAGCAACCAACCTATTGAAGGACTAGGATTTACTACAGGAAACGAAATCTCCCTCAACCTTCACGAAGCAACCATAACAAAAGGGATGTGGACGTTGCTCGCAGACGAAGCCCCCGACATTTACTCGCAAATACCCAGACAACTCATCGGGATAGGACATGCTACAGCAACAGGAAACCTCCGTCACAACAGCCACTCAACGGCAATAGACCTACGGGCCAAGACCGAAGCGGGTAATCTGACAACCCACATAAAACTCGACGAGCAAGGATGCTACGAAGCAAACCTTGAGGGAGAGAGCATCAACATAGCACGAATTATTCCTGGGAGCGCTGTAACCCAAACCGACATAACATTACAGGCTGAAGGCGAGATTGGAAATGCACCGAGCACGCTTGACACCCTGTTAGATTCACTCAAGGGAACCCTAAACGTTACAGCCAATCGTTTCCACATGTATGGATACGAATACAAAAGCGTGACACTTGATGGGAAATATGCCCCCAAACGCTATGAAGCCAAGATTCTTCTCGATGACCCCAACGGTAGACTTTCACTCAACGCCACATACAATACTGAAAAAAGACTACCGTACTACGAGGTTGCCTTACGAGCCGACAGCCTTGACCTCTATGCGATGCAACTCATAGACATACATCAGGATGCGACTTTCAGCGCGAGTCTTAACGCTGAACTACGAGGTTACGACCTAGACCATCTTGTGGGAGAAGTCATCATAGACAGTCTTACGCTACATCGTCCCGGAGACGACTATTTTATGAAAAAAGTAGGACTCTACACCAGCGAACTAGAGAGCAAAATGCTATCACTGCAAGCACCAGGTTTTATGTCAGCAAGCGTCAGAGGAGATTTCACTTATCAGTCGCTTGCCAGCAGCCTTCTTGGTCACCTGCACCACTCACTACCCTCATTGTGTCACAGTCAGAGTCATCATCATAAGATTTGCGACAATCTATGCTTCGCCAGTATCGACGTTGACAACGCCATTCCTCTGCGGGAACTATTGCTACTACCCATCAACATCGAGGAGAAGGCATCATTAGAACTCACCATCAATGACCCTCAAGACAAACTGGACCTCAGTGCCTCAATACCACACTTACGCTACAATGGCAACACCGCCAAATCCATATCCATTGACTGCCACTCCCAGCAACAAGGCCTTGACCTCAGTGCCAAAGCCACTCTATACGATAATGGAGGAAATGCCGTCACGACAAAGTTTTCGACCCGAGGCACGGACAATAGCATCGATTTCGGAGCTATATGGAACAGCAATCCTGCAGGGTTGTTTGAAGGAGCATTCCACACACGGGCAGCTCTCGCTCTCGATAGTGATGGAAAACTTACGGCTACATTTAACACAGATAGCACACGTGCCACCATCAATCATTCCGAATGGAAGCTCGATCCATTTCATATGGGCATAGCCCCCGGACGAATCCAAATAGATGGCCTCCATTTTGCTAATGACACCATACAGCACCTCAGCGTCAATGGAGCCATAACTCGAAACGAGAACGACACGCTGTGCGTGGATTTCAACAACCTCGACCTCGAATACCTGCTTTCGCTCGTCAAGCTTGAGGGCATTTCATTCGGAGGCAACGTAAGCGGACAGGCAGATATAGCGAGTGTCTATACACAAAATCCCTATATTGAAGCTACCGTTAGCGCGCAAGACTTCACCTTCTGTGAAGGCCCTATGGGCAACGTTAACGGACACATCCATTGGAATCAGGACGACACACAGCTACAGTTCACAGCCAACGTGTCGGAAACAGCACAGCACACCACAGTAGTAGATGGTATAGTCGATCTTAATCGCGACGAGTTATGGATCGACATCGCTGCAGATAGCATTAACGTATCGTTCCTTAACGACTTGCTCGAAAGTTTTATGAGCGATGTCAACGGCTATGCTTATGGACACCTGACCGTGGGCGGGCCGATGGACAGCATCGATCTCAACGGGTCACTCCTTACAGATGTGGCATTCAAGCTTACGCCCACTGAAACGAATTATCACTTCAGAGACTCCCTTCGTCTTTCACCTGGTAAGATTGTTTTTAGAGGGATTGAAGCCTATGACAAGCATGGCCAAAAGGCCATTGTGACCGGAGCCGTCACACACAATTGCCTCGAGGATTTCTCTTGTGACCTCAACGTTGATGCACAAAATGTGCTCGGGATCAAACTTCCTAACACCGGGAATAACAGCTTTTATACCACCATCTTCGGCACTGGAGATATAGACATCAAGTCAACCCCTAATAGTCCCCTAACAATAGACATACAGGCACAGACCGAGAAAGGTTCACTCTTTGCTCTCAATCTCACCAACCAAGATGCAGCATCGAGCGAGTCCTTCATCACCTTTACGGATCGTAGTGTTAAGCGCAATGTTCCCACCATTGCTACGTACTCTTTCGACAGCCAGCGTAGGGAAAGGCCTCTTGTAAGACAGGAGGCATCGACCAACATAAACATTGCCGCACAAATAACACCTGACGCGGAGCTCAAACTCGTGATGAATCAAGCCTTAGATGACCACATCAGTGTATCAGGCGAGGGTGACCTACAAGTCAACATACAAGACGAAGACATCAACCTCTTCGGGACTTACACTGTTAATCGCGGATTCTATCGACTCAACCTACAAGATGTCATCAACAAGAATTTTGACGTACTTAGTGGAAGTACAGTATCCTTTAAGGGAGATCCTATGGCTGCAGACCTCAACATTACCGCTCGCCATACGGTCAACTATGTACCTCTCAAAGATCTCAGCCCCGAATTAACAGGAAACGTCCATGTTAGCTGCTTATTGGAAATTAGCGGTACGCTTAATGCCCCCGTTGTTGAGTTCAAACTAGAGCTGCCTCAAGGAACCGAAGAGGAAAAAGCGATATTGCGCAGCTACACTAATACCGAAGAACAAGTGAACTTACAATTCATCTATCTCCTCGGATTAGGCAAGTTCTATACTCCCGATGTAGCTCAAAACGACCAAGGGACAGGCAACATGGAGTCGTTCATCAGTTCTACCATATCAGGACAAATAAACAGCCTCCTGTCAAACATTATTAACAACAACAATTGGAACCTTGCGAGCAATCTACGCACTGAAAACTTAATTGCGGGTTCCAATGGACTTGAAGAAGAAGGCTTGAGCGACAACAATTGGGAAAATATGGAAATCGAAGGAATCCTTGAAGGCCGACTTCTTGACAATCGTCTCCTCATCAACGGAAGTTTTGGCTATCGAGACAATCCCATGTATGCCTCTAACTTTATCGGTGACTTTGATATTCGCTATCTCCTCACTGGTGGTCTCAGTCTCAAGGGATACAACAAGACCAATGACCGATATTTCTCTAGAACATCGCTTACCACACAAGGATTAGGTCTCGTATTCCAACGTGATTTTGACTATTTGTTTCCGCGTCGTAAACGCAAAGAGCAGATTCCTCAATCTACAGATTCCCTCGCAACAAAAGTAATTACTACAGGCACAGATAATTAGACGCACTTCCTATGCTTCTCCCTACCGATGAAGACATACTCATACAGCAGTTACGCGATAGTAAAACGCGGCACGAAGCCTTTTCTGCTTTGGTGAATGTCCATAGCGAGACGCTCTATTGGCATATACGCCGTATGGTGCTTTCGCACGATGATGCCAATGACGTTCTCCAGAATACCTTTATCAAGGCATGGATGGGGCTTGATGGTTTCCTCGGCAACGCCAAGGTACTCACTTGGCTCTACCGTATAGCCACTAATGAGACATTAACTTTCATTAGCAAGAACAGCAATGCCGTATTTGAAGACATTGATGACCACGCATCGGCAATCGAGGCCGACGAGTGGTTTGATGGTGACCACCTGCAAGCCCAACTACAAGCAGCCATACAATCACTTCCTCCAAAACAGCGCATGGTCTTCAATATGAAATACTATGACGAGATGAAATACGAGGAAATGTCATCCATCCTCGGAACAAGCGTGGGGGCGTTGAAGGCATCATATCACCTCGCTGTAAAGAAGATAAGTGAATATTTTAATAACGAGAATTAAACCATCAATTAAAGACTGAGTCAAACGAATACAAGTAATAGAAGTTCCCAATGATGAAAGACGATAAAGAACTGGTGGCACGATATGGAAAGAAGAATTCCTTCAAGGTTCCCGAAGGATACTTCGAGCAATTCCACGAGCAACTGATGAGCAGTTTGCCCGAGGTGGAGGGTACTGTTGCCGCATCGGCTCCCATCAGCCTTACGGCCCGCATCAAGCCATGGTTATATATGGCAGCCATGTTTGCGGGCATCATCTTTATGGTACAAGGCATTATGTACGTGCAAGACAGCCATCTCAAAGCCAACGAAACCGTTGCCGTTGAGGACATCTATACCGAAGAAATAGACCACTTCATGTCCTCATCGCTCTACAGCGAGTACGTGCTGTATTCTTACTTGACAACTACTGATTACGAATAAACTATCACAAGACTATGAGACAGATTCTTACTACCTTATTTGTGTGTTTCGCATGCCTTACCGCAACGGCTCAGGAGCAAGGCCGTCGCGCGGAACGTCCCCGTATGACCCCTGAGGAGTATCAAGCTAAGCAAAAAGAGTTTATTGTTCGCTACGCCGAACTTACCGAAGAAGAAAGTGCAGCGTTCTTTCCCCTCTACTTCGAGCTGCAAAGCAAGAAACACGAAGTGAACCGCAGTGTATGGAAGCAAGCACGTGCCGTAGCTCCTCACGAACGTACCGAAGAAGAGTGTGTAAAGATGATCGATGCCCTTGCCGACGTGAAGATAGCATGCGCACAGCTCGAAAAGGATTATCTGCAGCGCTTCAAGGAGATACTCCCAGCCAAGAAACTCATGCGTGTGCAGATGGCTGAGGAACGTTATCAGCGCGAACTCCTTAAAGGTATGCAACAGGGTCCCAGAACTGGTGCAGGACAAGGCAAACGACCCGGAGTACCACGTCCATGAGAAAAAACATTCTACACTTTGCCGATGCGCAAAAGCTGACACGTCCCACGGCCTTTACCACCATGATAAAGCCCGTGGGTTCGCTGTGCAATCTTGATTGCGACTACTGCTACTACCTCGGCAAGGCCGACCTCTACGGAGGCCGACAGCCCAAGATGAGTGACGAACTGTTGGATCGCTACATCAGCCAATACATAGAATCCGTACAAGTTCCTACCGTCACCTTTTGTTGGCACGGAGGCGAGCCACTACTTGCAGGTATCGACTTCTACGAAAAGGCAGTAGCACTGCAAAACAGATATCGCGGCACAAAACAGATAGAGAACTCTCTTCAAACCAATGGCCTGCTTATCAATCCCGATTGGTGCGACTTCTTTCGTCAGAACAACTTCCTCATTGGTCTCTCACTTGACGGCCCCAAGGAGATCCACGATGCTTATCGTCACGACCGTGGTGGACACCCTACCTTTGACCGCGTAATACGAGGCCTCGAGATGATGGCCGTTAATGGTGTGGAATATAACACACTGAGCACTATCAACGACCGTTGTGCAGGTCAGGGCAAACGTGTGTACCAATTTATGCGCTCTGTGAGCAAGTATATGCAGTTCCTCCCTGTAGTGGAGCACACTCTCGCCACGCCATCTGGCCGCGTAGCCATAGTACCTCCAGGTACAGAGGGGGCCAAGGCTGCCCCCTGGAGCATCACCCCGAAAGCCTTCGGTAAGTTCATGTGCGACGTGTTCGACGAGTGGGTCATCAATGACGTGGGCGAACGCTTCGTACAGCTCTTCGACATTACCCTCGCTCAGTGGTGCGGTGTGCAACCCTCTCTCTGCGCCTTCTGTCCCACGTGTGGAGATGGCCTCGTGGTCGAGCACAATGGAGATGTCTACATGTGCGATCACTTTGTATACCCCGAGTATCGCCTCGGAAACATCGGCACAGAACATCTGCGCGACTTGCAGCGCAAACCCGAACTTTTCCGCTTCGGCATAGAGAAGCGAAACAGTTTGCCTACCGATTGCCGTAAATGCGAATACCTCTTTGCCTGCCGCGGCGAATGCCCCAAGCACCGTTTTGCCACCACACGCCGCGGCGAGAAGGGACTCAATGCCCTATGCGAAGGTTACAAGCACTTCTTTGAATATACCACTCCCTATATGCAGCAGATGCGCCGACTTCTTGAACAGGGGTTAGAGGCTTCGCAAATCATCCCTTGGGCACGTCAACGCCGTGGATTTGCTGGATAATCACCCCAAACAAATCAGAACTTAAATTATCGACATCCACACCACGAAAAAACCACCGTGTTTTGGCACATTCATAAAAAAACTATAATTTTGTAACCAAGTAAGTTATCGTACAAGCGCAACGTTATAAAAACACAGATATGTTAACACAGATTATCAATGCCAGAATCCTGACTCCTCAGGGTTGGCTCAAGGATGGTTCGGTAATCATCCGCGACAGCAAGATTTTAGCGGTAACCGATTGCGACCTCGCAGTAGTCGGTGCAGAAGTGATTGATGCAAAGGGCATGTATGTTGTTCCTGGCGGTATCGACATACACGTACACGGTGGCGGTGGATATGACTTTATGGAGGGTACTGAAGAGGCTTTCCGTGGTGCAGTGGCCGCTCATATGAAGCATGGTACAACAAGTATCTTCCCCACACTCTCGTCATCAACCATTCCTATGATTGAAGCTGCAGCTGAGGTGTGTACCAAGCTGATGAAGGAACCTAACAGCCCCATTCTCGGTCTTCACCTCGAGGGTCACTACCTGAATTTAGCAATGGCTGGTGGTCAAATTCCAGAAAACATCAAGAATCCCGATCCCAATGAATACATTCCTTTGGTAGAGAAATGGGATTGTATTAAGCGTTGGGATGCTGCACCTGAGCTCCCTGGGGCCATGCAGTTCGGTAAATACATCACCGAAAAAGGCATCTTGGCATCAGTTGCCCACACACAAGCCGAGTATGACGACATCCACGCTGCACGCAAAAGCGGATACACCCACGCCACACACTTCTACAACGCAATGCCTGGTTTCCACAAGCGTCGCGAATATAAGTATGAGGGTACTGTAGAGAGTATCTACTTGCACGAGGACATGACCGTAGAGGTTGTTGCCGACGGCGTACACGTACCTGCCACTATTTTGCGCTTGGTTCACCATACCAAGGGGGTTGAGCGTGCTTGTGTCATCACCGACGCACTCGCATGTGCGGCCAGCGACAGTCAAGTAGCCTTCGACCCACGCGTAATCATCGAGGACGGTGTTTGCAAGCTCTCTGACCGCTCTGCATTGGCCGGTTCCATTGCTACTATGGATCGCCTGATTCAAACCCTAGTTCAGAAAGCCGAGATTCCTTTGGAGGATGCCATCCGCATGGCATCAGAAACTCCTGCCAAGATTATGGGTGTATACGGTCGTAAGGGTTCGCTCGAGAAGGACAAGGATGCAGACATCGTGGTACTTGACGACAACTTGAACGTACGCGCCGTATGGTCAATGGGTAAAGTTGTTGAAGGAACTTACAATATTTGATTATTCTTCTTAACCAAATTGACACCCCTGAGAACAAAAAGTTCTTGGGGGTGTTTGTATTATAGGATATTCATATAATTCCATAGAATCTATCTATGATTAAAAACACATCAAAAGATGCGATTTTCTCAAAGTCTTTTTTTACCTTTGACCCTAGAAACAATAACAACCCTATAAAATCATAATACAACTATGAAAAGTAAGTACGCATTACCTAAGGATGGTGGTCTCATCACCGCGGGTGTTCCCCGCGACATCTATTGTCGTTACGAGAAACTTCCTACCGAAATTTTTGAAACCGAATATGTCGGAGTACAGCACGTGGCTGACCAAATTGTTGCAGCCATCAACGCCCACCAAAGCGCAGAGCCTTTCCTTCTAGGACTCACTACAGGCAAGACCCCACTTGGTCTTTATCGCGAATTGGTGAAGCGCTATGAGGCTGGCAAAGTAAGCTTCAAGAATGTGGCGGTGGTAACTCTTGATGAGTTCTACCCCATTGCCCCCGACCACAAGCAGAGCCGCAACTATCGCATCCGCGAGGAGTTACTCAGTCATATAGACATCAACGAAAGCAATGTGCACGTCATCGATGCCACAGCCTCAGTAGAGGAAGTTTCAGCTTATTGCAAAGCCTATGACAAAATAGCCAGCAAGGTTGATTTTATGGTTATCGGCATGGGCGAAAAGGGTCAGCTCGGATTCAATGAGCCTGGTTCGTACGAGAAGTCACGTACCCGCCTCGTACAGCTCAGTCTCAACTCTCGCAAGGTACAGGCAAACTCATTCTCGAAGAATGAAATTCCGACTATGGCCATCACTATGGGCATCGAAACCATACTCAGAGCTAAGAAGATTGTGCTTATGGCATGGGGAGAAAATAAAGCGAACGTCATTAAGAAGGTAGTAGAAGGCGAAGAGACCGAGATGGTACCTGCAAGCCTCTTGCAGCAACACCCCGACATCGAGGTAGTCATCGACGAGATTGCAGGCGAAAAGCTCACACGTGTCGAAGCGCCTTGGGTCGTAGGGCAGTGCGAATGGAGCAAAAAACTCGTGCGCAAGGCCGTAATCTGGCTCTGCGGTAAGGTAGAGAAACCTATCCTCAAGCTTACCTATCAGGATTATATGAAGAACTCGCTCGCCGACATGCTCGATTCTTTAGGCAAGACTTACGACGAAGTGAACATCGAGGTATTCAACGACCTACAGCACACCATCTCTGGTTGGCCTGGAGGCAAACCCAACTGCGACGACACCACTCGTCCTGTCCCCTCAAGCCCCTTCCCCAAACGAGTAATCATTTTCTCACCACACCCCGATGATGATGTCATCTCTATGGGAGGAACCTTCATTCGCCTCGTAGAGCAGGGACATGACGTACACGTAGCCTACCAAACCTCAGGTAATGTAGCCGTATATGACGACGTCGTAGTACAACATATGGATACTGCACGCGAGATAGGACTCGAAGACCGTTACGACGAAGTCCGCCAAATCATTGCGAGCAAGGTAGAGGGTGAACCAGAACCACGAGCATTACTCAACCTTAAAGGCGCTATTCGCCGTGCCGAGGCCAAGGCAGCCGTACGCTCATTCGGGCTCAATGATGAAACCAACGCACACTTCCTCAACCTGCCATTCTATGAGACTGGCGGCATCAAAAAGGGAGAACTCGGAGAAGCAGATATTAACATCGTTGTAAACCTTCTCCGAGAAGTGAAACCGCATCAGATTTATGCAGCGGGCGACCTGACCGATCCACACGGTACACACCGCGTATGTATCGAAGCTGTGCTCGGTGCTTGGGAAGTAGTACAGCATGACGATTGGGCAAAGGATTGTCACATCTGGCTCTACCGTGGCGCTTGGCAAGAGTGGGATCTTGGCATGGTAGATATGGCTGTACCCCTCAGTCCCGATGAGCTCATCAAGAAACGCCACGCCATCTTCCGTCACTTGTCACAGAAGGATATTGTACCTTTCCCTGGTGAGGACCATCGCGAATTCTGGCAGCGTGCCGAAGATCGCACCCAGAACACCGCGCGCCAATACGACAAGCTCGGAATGGCAGAATACCAAGCAATTGAGGTATTCGTCTGCATGAAGTAACAAGGGATTCCTATAACACGACAAAGGGGGTGTGCTCTGCACACCCCCTTTGTTATTCTCAACGATATCACGTAGTAAAGAAAATATTCCTATTTAAAAGCCTCAGGACTTTTCTTGCAATGCGTTAACAACACCATCTATCAAGAACTGCAGCGTGTAACCATTGTATTTGATTTTTGATTCATCAGGAAAAGTGATTTTATACTTCGCCTCAATGGCGGTCACCACGTTTACTATAGCCATAGAATCGGCATTCAAGTCATCTATTAGATTGGTTTCTAACGTTATGTCCGCAGAATCCACAGACATTTCCTTTGCAATAAATTCCCTGATGGTCTTTTCTATATTCTTTTCCCTTATCATAGCATTCTTTCTTTTATCATAGTTCCACCGATTATAACAAATTGTTACGTTCAAAGTTCTCTCTCAACTTTAGGTTTCATTCACTTGGTAGTCATAATCTCTACCACCATACGATTGGTTTCTTCCATTGCTTCGCGTCCGATACTGGTCAGATTACGTATACTACGATCTACATCCTCATCTATAATACCTTCGATGCTACTTACCGAACCATTCTGCATAGCCAGCATCGCAGAAAGCATTGCTGTAGACACACCGCTTGAAAGTTTCAGCGAGCAACTTGGCTTTGCGCCATCACATATCATTCCCGTGAGGTTGGCAATCATATTCTTCACCGCAAATCCTATCTGCTCATATGTTCCACCCATCATATAGGTAATGGCACAGCTCGCACCCGTAGAGGCCACGATACATCCGCACAGAGCCGACAGACGTCCTAAGCTCTGCTTGATATAAATAGCCGTAAGGTTACTCAGCGCCAATGCTCTCACGTAAGTTTCGTGGTCCACCTGATGGTCACGAGCATACACTGCCACTGGTACTGTAGCCGCTATCCCCTGATTCCCACTACCCGAATTTGACATCACAGAGATGCTGGCTCCCGACATACGCGCATCGCAAGCCGAACAGGTATATGCCATAACATGTGCCAAGGTACCATCGCCCACAAGATCCGTTTTCCTCTCATCCTTCAGCATCTTGCCCACCTTATGTCCATAAGAGGCCTCAAACGCACGTTCTGCAGCAGTCATATTCATCCGTCCCGACTCTTCGATGAAAGCAATCTCATCGAGCGGTGTCTGCGTCACGAAGTCATAGATACGACGCAGGTTAAGCACAACTTCTTCGGTTTTGCTTTGCGACGAATGTGCCGAAGCAGAATCAGCAGAGCCACATTCCTCATCCACGAACCTCGTATGTGCGCCACAGATAACCGCCTTCTCGGAACGTTCACCTAGATAGCCTTTTACCCTTATGTATAAGCCATCAGGAGCATCCTCCTTCAGACGAATCGTAATGCGCCCCTCGTCAATATAGCGTCTGCCACGCACCACCGCCTCGGGTGTAACCTCCTTGAGCACCTCCAACAGGTATTCGCTTTTACCTACGAGCATACCCAGAGCAATTGCAATGGGTAGTCCTATCATTCCCGTTCCAGGAATACCCACTCCCATCGCATTCTTCAGCACGTTCATACTGAGTTCCACCTCAACACGCTCAGGCAATCCGCCCAACAGCTCGGCAGCACGTGCTGCACACAAGGCTACCGCCACAGGTTCAGTACACCCCATTGCCGGCACTACCTCGCGACGCATCAGTTCAATAATCTCCGTTCTTTCTTCTTTACTTATCATAGTTATGCGAAGTTTCCGCAAAGTTATAGTTTTTTATCAAATAAGGAGACACTTATCCCATAAAAACTTATCCGACCTCGTTCATTCACTTCAACCCATAAATCTCCAGCAGCTGTCGTGCTGCCACGAAAGAGGTTAACTCACCATTGAGCACCTGACGTTCCTTACAAGTGAGCAATGAAGCTATGGTGGGGTTATTGTAAAAGCTATCACGCAAGGCCTCATTAATACTCTCGTACATCCAATACTTAGCCTGCTCGTTGCGACGATGCTCGAAATAGCCATTCTTCTTCACGAAATCAATGTAGTTGAACACCATACGCCACACCTCTGCTATGCGCAGTCCATAGAAGCCCGAATAGGTGAGTACCTGTGGTGTCCAGCCACTCTCAGGAGCGGGAAACAGATGCAAAGCATTGCGGAAGTGCGATGCTGCCAGTTCGGCGCGCTCAGCATTATCCCCATCGGCCTTGTTGATAACAATACCATCAGCCATTTCCATAATGCCACGCTTGATACCTTGCAATTCATCGCCCGTGCCTGCCAATTGAATGAGGAGGAAAAAGTCCACCATCGAGTGCACAGCAGTCTCGCTCTGTCCTACTCCGACAGTCTCTACAAATATCTTATCAAATCCCGCAGCCTCGCACAACACGATGGTTTCGCGGGTCTTACGCGCTACTCCCCCCAACGAACCCGCCGAAGGGCTAGGACGAATGAATGCATCGGGATGCACCGACAGCTTCTCCATACGGGTCTTGTCGCCTAAGATACTTCCCTTTGTTTTCTCGCTTGAAGGGTCGATAGCCAGCACGGCCAACTTTCCACCATATTCCTCCAACACGTGCAAGCCGAAAGCATCGATAGAAGTACTCTTGCCCGCACCGGGCACGCCACTGATACCAATGCGTACCGAACCTCCCGCATAAGGCAAGCACTTCTCTATCACCTCTTGTGCTATGGTATGATGTTCTGGGAGCAGGCTTTCCACGAGCGTCACAGCCCGCGACAGCATGGTAATATCCCCTTTGACAATACCCTCCACATACTCACCTGCCGTAAACACACGCTTACGTTTCTTGGGCTTCATATAAGGGTTAATCATCGAGGGTTGCTCTATGCCGGCATTTACGGTAAGCCCCTTGTATATCTCTTCATTCTCGGGATGTTTCATTGCATTCGTGTTTTCTGCAAATATAGTGCTTTTTCCTTATATATGGTATAGATATACATAAAAAACAAAGCCACCCAATACTGAGTGGCTTTGCGGTGCGTACGGGACTCGAACCCGTGACCCCATGCGTGACAGGCATGTATTCTAACCAACTGAACTAACGCACCAATAAGTGTTTGTGTCTGAGATTTCTTGAATCCTTTGCGGTGCGTACGGGACTCGAACCCGTGACCCCATGCGTGACAGGCATGTATTCTAACCAACTGAACTAACGCACCAGAATTTCAATTTCTCAAGCAACCTCTCTCGATTGCGGATGCAAAGGTAGACACTTTTTTCGGAACCACAAAGTGTTTGGCCATTTTTTTCGGAATTATTTTTCAAATATATGCTGAAAAAGGCAAACAGTCCTGTATTCCTTGTCCAAATAGGCCCAATCCGAGAGCATGGCCACCTGCTTAAAGCCACACGAAGCAAACAATCGACAAGCCGCATCATTATCCTCCAACACGTAAGCATAGAGCTGATGCAGATCGAGCACATGCTCGGCATAATCGCACAGCAGAGTCAGCACCTCACGACCATAGCCCCTGCCGCGACAGTCGCGATCAATGACTATACCTACCTCGGCACGACGATCGGCAGGACTGAAATCGAAAAGGTCGACAATGCCCACCATCTGCTTATCCTCCGCGCGCTCTACCATCAGGCGCAACTGCTTGTCCACATAGAGGTCGTGCGCATTGGTTTCAATATACTGTTGCAGTTGAAAGCGCGAATAAGGGGTTTTGCAAGCCGACACCATCCACTGTCGAGTATCATTCTCCACATGGAAGAGATAGTCGAGGTCGTCCAGTTCAGGAGCGCGTAGATTCAATGTTGCAGAACAGAGGTACTCCATAGCATTATCGGGGTGTGTTTCTATAAATCTTTCCATCCATTATCAGCACCCTTGTCTTCACGGAATAGGTTGCTATGCGCAATGTATTACCGGGAGTTTCCTCCAGTAATTTCAAGATGGTCGCGTACGAGTAATGGTCTGTGTCGTACACCACCGTATCAAACCCTTTCAAGTCCACCCCAGCAGACAGATGTCCCTGGGGAAGAGTCGCCTCGGTACCCGTTACGAAGAGCTTATTTCCTTCGACGCTCGCCTTCTCCAGCTGCGTCTTCACCTCGGAAATCATAGCCGCATCGCCTATAACTAAAGCATTCATCAGCGATGACGCCTCCCGAGGTCTCCTGCGATAGCGCAACCGATTACGAACGTAGGCCATAAACGTACTGGCCCAGGTAGCGGCATTGATGGGCAGACTTATAATAAAGGAATAGTGTCCATAGTGTTTACGGAAGAAGAGGCGCATAGCCTGATAGAAGGTATAGGCATAGCGGTACGAGCTTTTCACCGTGCTCTCCCCTTTATAGTGCAGCATACGGGTAGGAATGAAGTAATTCTTGTACCCTCCCTTTAGCACACGATATGAGAGGTCTATATCCTCGCCGTACATAAAGAAATCCTCATCGAGTAGCCCCACCTTGTCCAAAGCCTCACGACGGAGCATCATGCACGCACCGGAGATAGCCTCTATCTCGTTCACCTCATTCGCGTCGAGGTATCCCATATAGTAGCGTCCCAACAGGCGCGACTTGGGAAACAGTTTGGTCAACCCCACCATCTTACAGAAGGCCACAAAGGGCGTAGGCAATCCGCGGCGGCTCTCGGGCGCAAAGGAGCCATCTGCATTGAGCATATAGGCACCGGTACCACCAGCCTCAGGATGAGCGTCCATAAACTCTACCATACGCGCCAACGTATCCTCACCCACAATCGTGTCAGGATTGAGAAGTAGCACATACCGCCCCTTAGACTGCCGTATCGCCTGATTATTGGCACGGGCAAACCCCACGTTCTCTTGGTTTGCGACGAACGTCACGTCAGGGAATCGCTCACGCAAGTAAGCCACAGAACCATCCGTCGACAGATTGTCCACTACGTACACCTCCACCTGCAACCCTTGCGATGCACGACGCACCGACTCGAGGCATTGCTCCAAGTAGAACTTGACGTTGTAGTTGACGATGATGACGGAGAGCATTGGATTGACTGTGTGGAGTGTATAATTCCCTTTCGGATGGAGAATCTTCAATTCTCAATTTTCAATTCCGCCTCTACTCCTTCGGTCGAAGGCAAGCAGAAGAACGATGCGACAAAACTTGCCAAGGCATAGTAGAGCCCCCAGTTCACGAGAAGTCCATAGTAGAAGTAAGTGCCCAAAATCATCGGCAACGCCAATAAGGAGAGGCGCACACAGTAGATGCCAACATACGCCTTCGGCTTGGCCTCTACACTGATTGTGCGCATCTTATTCTTCAATATGCGATCAAATCCTTTGAGTGAAAGCAGCATACATAGTCCTACGACAAATAGCATACCCACCTCAACGGCATACATCGCCTTTGGCTCAAAAAGACCGATGAGCGACCCCTCGATGGGAGCCACTTCCCACTCGGCCACCACGGCCACTGCCAACAACACTGCCAACAACAAGGCATATACCAAACGGATTGTTCTGCTGATACTTTTATAGTTTATCATGACTCTATTGTTTTCGTCTTCGTTATCAATTGATCAAAATGTCTTTCCCGTAAACGGCATACGATTCACCAGCGAGCGTCCCAGCGTAGCCTCATCGGCATACTCCAGTTCATCACCAACGGAGATACCCCGCGAGAGTACCGACATCTTCACTCCCGTACTTTCCAGTTTGCGGAAGATGTAGAAGTTCGTCGTATCGCCCTCCATCGTGGGACTCAGAGCAAAGATAACCTCCTTCACCCCCCCACTCTTGACGCGCTCGACGAGGCTGTCAATCTCGAGGTCCGACGGACCTATGCCATCCATCGGCGAGATCACTCCGCCCAGCACGTGATACAATCCGCGGTAGAGCGAGGTATTCTCCACCGCAATCACATCGCGCACCGTCTCCACCACACACACCATACCGCCATCGCGCGAAGGCTGTGCACATATCTCGCACACGTCGTTGTCCGATATGTTGTGACACACCTTACAATACTTCACCTCACGACACAGCGTGCTCACCGCCTCTGCAAACGCTTCGGCCTCACCTACAGGACGACGCAGCATATGCAGCACCAGACGGAGCGCCGTCTTGCGCCCTATCCCCGGCAGTTTGGCAAACTCGCCCACCGCCCGCTCAAGCAATGTCGATGAATACTGATGTTCCATTAAGAGGACAAAGATAGTGCAAGGCGAGCGAAATCCCAAATCTCAATGAATGAATATTCAGCATTGTCCTTATTCGGAGGTAGAATTTCAATGATGCGAAACCACCCCAAACATATCCTGGCTCAAGCAAAGAGGTTTCCACAGCCCTATGGTGAGTAAAACTGGCGCCACTCTATCCAAAAACTTTTCTCATCGCGATGAAAAGGCATTTCCATCGCGGAGACAAACGTTTTCCATCGCGATGAAAAATGATTACCATCGCGATGAGAAAAATAAATTCCTCTATTCAAAAGACTCCGTGGGCACTTCCATTCACCGCATGGACCTCAACCTCCACAATTGAACAATCCCACCCCTTCTTGCGTTGTCGTAGCCTAACGTACGGAGTATGAATACCAAAAGGCTGGCACGATGGGCAGGAACACTCTTCGCCTTGGCACTACTGTTACCCACGACAGCAGTGCTTATGCTGTATGCGCCACCCATGCAAAATGCAGCCACGCGGTGGGCTTCAGCATGGCTGACACAGCGGACGGGAATGGAAATTAAAGCAGAGAGAGTGCGCCTAAAGTTCCCCTTACGGGTGGAGGTAAGGAGCCTGCATGTAGGCTCACTGCTGAGCATAGAGGATATCGGTATCGACATACGTCTTCGCCCACTGAGGCAGGGTATAATCGAGGCCAACCACCTGAATGCCAAAGGCATCACCATCCACACCGATACGTTGGGCAACATCTCAGCACAGCGGTTCGGAGCAGATGACATCACCTACAATCTGCGCGAGCGCAGGGCTCACATCCACCGTGTATTCCTTAATGATGGCTACGCCGCACTGCACGGAGGCGCTTCGACTCAACCCCGAGACAGCAGCCTCAACACTCTCCCCCTATCATTGACCATAACAGACATACTGCTCTTGCACACCGAAGCAAGCTACACCGATGCCCGCACGGAGGTCAGCAGCAAGGCAGGCCGCATAGCGCTACACGGCATAGCGGTAGACGCGGTCCTTAAGGCATCGCTACAAAGCCTGGAGATAGCCGACGGCATGCTCATCCTCAAGCAAGGCAACACGGAGCCCTGGACACTCACCGAAGTGGCTGCACGTGCCGACTCATTGCACTATACGCCGACGGACATTGTCGGACAGCTCACCCACCTGACATTCAAGGAGGCCCACGGCATCGACTTAAAGGAGGGAGCCGCGACAATAGCTTGGGCGGACAAAAAGCTCAGCATGCCTCGGCTTGCATTGCGCACCCAGCACTCCACCATCCAGGGACATCTGCACGCACAGAACATTGGCACAAAAGATATAGCCATAGACGCTGATGCCGACGTCCATCTAGGATATGCCGACGCACGATTCCTGACAGAAAGGATAAACGGCATACCCCAAGCATTCGTCCACCTCTACCCCACCGAAACACTCAGCGCCTCCATCGCCCTGCAAGGCTCAATGAAACGACTGCAGCTGACCCGATGCCACGTGTCACTGCCCACAGCCATGGACATCAACGTGAGCGGTACGGCACAGGAGCTCGCCTCTACCACACGACGCACGGCACAGTGCCACATCACGGCAAAGACATACGATCTCGACTTCCTCGCCGCACTCACCGACAGCACGATGAAGAGACGCATCACCATTCCGCCCCATATCACGCTACAAGGAGACATCAGCTATGCCCCCGACACGATGCACGCCCTGTGCTCGCTCGACATTGACAAGGGCACCGCCATATTAGAAGGCGGATACTGCCCTACAAGCAAAGCATTTGCACTATACGTGCAGACCGATTCTCTCGATCTCCGTCAGATAGCGCCCGATGAAGGAATGGGTATAGTAAGCCTGCAAGCCCACATTGAGGGGAACAGTCTTGATTATATGCAGGAGGGGACCACCATCCGTGGCGATATGCAGCTACGTTCCTTGCAATGGAGCGGGCGCACCTTCACCAATGCCTCAGCACAAGCAGTCTTAGCCGACGGGCATCTGCTTGCACGTGCAGCATACAGCGACTTGCTGATGAAATGGAACATAGCCGCATCGGTCAAGCAGACTCTCAATACCGTCGAAGCAACCATTCACACCCGGATTGACGACCTCAACCTGAGGGCGCTACACCTCACCGCAGGCGACATACGCCCCACCCTTCAATGCCGAACCACCCTCGAGATCACCCCCGACAGCAGTTACTCGCTGAGCAGCCACTTCAGCAACATCACACTGCGCACAGCCACACAAAGCATACAGCCGCGACCGCTCACCCTGCAAGCCTCACTCACCCCTGACACCGCACTACTCGCCATCCACTCGGGCGACCTTACCCTACAGGCCAGTGCCCACACCGAGGGCTTGCCGTGGCAGTGGACAGCAGGGAGCAATCCACTGAGCCACCTTGCACAACTGCAGGCAACGCTCACCGCAGGCGATGACAACCCCGCGAGCAACTACCTTTCGCTGATAGGCATCAAGACGGACAGCATCGGACTCACAGCGCACTATGCCGACAACGCCCTACGCGCCCACCTACAAAGCGGGACACTCACCTGGCGCACTCCTGGGATGACGCTCCAAGGCAGAGCCCACGCCTCCCTCGTATGGAGCAAGCCCTTCGCCCCATACGACCTATCAGGCGTACTATACCTCTCCTCCGTCCAGTACGCCCTCCCCGCCTACAACCTGCGGTTGCGCACAAAGAACACCCTCATGATCCCCTTCGAGCAGGGAGGACTGACCCTCACTGCCCAACCTCTCTACGCCACAGAGGAGAACCCTCTGCTACTCAATGGGAGGGTGATGCTCTTCGGTAGCACCCCCACAGCACACCTACACCTCACCACATCAGGAACCAACCTACTACAACCCGAGTCAACACGAGAGACACTACTCCACGGCAAAGCCTTGATGAGTGGAGACATCACGTTCAACGGGCCATTTAATGCTTTATCCATCACTGGCAACCTGCAGCTACGCCCCAACTCATCCATACATTATATCTATAAGGATGCCATACTCACAGCAAGCAACCAACTGGACAATGTGCTCACCTTCGTCAGCTTCGAAGCCGACACACTCACGGCTCCGCCATCAAAAGCAGGAATTGCTACAAACAATCTCTCCGTAAACCTCAACATCTCCATTGCGCCTACCGTCCAACTGGAAGTATCGCTCGGAGCAAGCAAGCAAAACGATGTGACACTGCAAGGCGGAGGCATACTGAATCTCCAATACACTCCCGTTACCGGGATGCGACTGTCGGGCAAGTACACGATAGAGACTGGAGAGCTAAACATGAACGTACCCCTACTACACGTAAGCCATATGGCCATCCGGTCTGGGAGTTCCATCACTTGGTCGGGAAGTCCACAAAACCCACAGCTCAACATGGTAGCCGAAGACCACATACGCGCATCGGTCACTCTTGATGGAAGTCCCCAGTCCATACTATTTGTCACTGGGGTATCGCTCACCGATACGATGGAGAAGCTAGACGTACAGTTCACGCTGGAGGCTCCCGAGAATGCAACAATGCAAAACACACTGGCATCTCTGTCACCCGAAGAACGGGGCAAACTCTCCGTTGCATTGCTGACCACTGGACTATACC
Organism: Bacteroidaceae bacterium; assembly: GCA_045661085.1. GTDB lineage: Bacteria > Bacteroidota > Bacteroidia > Bacteroidales > Bacteroidaceae > UBA1189. Next base: position 9,832 of record JAZRFA010000112.1, on the reverse strand, counting down.
TTGGCGAAGGAGGTACAGGAAACCTAATGAACACAGCGCTTATGGGTATCCTACAATCTCAGCTCGACAACATCTCACGCGATGCCTTCCGCACGGTCGATGTGAGCGTAGGTATAGAGTCTCTTCCCGATGGAGTAAGTGGTGTGAGCACTCGCACCGACTACTCGTTCAGCATCGCCAAACGATTATGGGACAACCGCATACGCATCATCATCGGAGGCAGTGTGACCACCAGCAATGAGCGAATCATGGATAATGCCATCATCGACAACATTAGCATCGAATGGCGCATCAGTCCCATAGGGTCCCAATACCTTCGCTTCTTCTATGACAAGAACTACGAAAGCATACTCGAAGGAGAAATACGTGAAATGGGAGTAGGGTATGCGTATAGAAGAAGGTTTTAGGAGGGGAAGCGCCCCTGTGTCATCGTCAATCATCAATCATCATGAGTAAGCATTTCCAACTTCTGATTTTCAGCTTTCAATTTCTACTTGTCGCTTGCTCCACCGTCAGCCACCTTCCTGACGATGAACTGCTCTATACGGGCACCCGAGCCATCACCGTGACTGACGACAGTCCTTCCCCACTACGCGACCAGGCCGTGAATGAAGCCAAAGTAGCCTTCGTCTCACCTCCTAACAATGCCTTGTTTGGGAGTTCACGTTATCGTACTCCCTTTCCTTTGGGATTATGGGCCTACAATACTTTCTCAGGAGATAGCACAGGGCTGCGCCGCTGGATGTTCAAGACCTTTGCCACACAACCCATATACATCTCTACAGTAAACCCCACCTTCCGTACCGACGTGGCAGAGAACACACTGCGCAACTATGGATATTTCGACAGCAATGTGGACTATAGGGTAGACACCTTGCCTGGTAAAAAAAAGGCCATGTTGTCCTATACCCTACACCTCGGGGAACCATGGTACTATGGAAAGATAGAATACAGTGAATTCCCAAAGAAATTGGATAGCCTCATACACACGCAATGGTCCCAACGACTACTGCGTGAAAGCGAGCAATTAAGCTATGCCACACTAACCGGTGAACGTAACCGCCTTTTCACTCTCTTCCGCGAGCAAGGCTATTATTACTTTCGTCCCGAGATGATACTCCTTCTTGCAGACACCACCAGGCAGAAAGGGATAGCAGACTTACGCATCACTACACCTACCGACCTACCCTCTTATGTCACCAAACCATGGCACGTGGGACACACCTACTTTACAATTCGCCATACACCCAACAAGTCCATCACCGACACGTTAACAGACCACTCGACCACCTACCTTTATCAAGGGAGACGCATTCCCATACGCCGCACGCTCTTAGCCTCGCGCATCACCTATAATCAAGGCGAACTCTACTCTTCCACTGCACAGAATTCAACGCAGCGCGACCTGAATCGGCTGGGCATATTAAGCGGAGTGAGCATCAACTACATCCCACGCGATAGCACCTACACGGCCGACACGCTCGACGTGTACATCAATGCCTTATTGGAGCCACCTTACAACCTATCACTAGAGGCCAATCTCACCGCCAAAAGCAATGACCAGATAGGGCCGGGCATCGTAGCTTCACTTTCCCGAAAAAACCTTTTGCGGATGGCAGAAGTCATACAGCTACGCATAAAAGGGTCTTACGACTGGCAAACCAACAGCACCCTACGGCGCGAAGGGACGGTGATTAATTCCTTCGAACTCGGCACCGATATTGAAATATCAGTTCCACAAATACTTTTCCCCAACGGATTTGACCGCACCTACGAGCGCCCCGTATCTACCACCTCCCGTCTATATGCCGACTGGCTCAACCGAAGCGGCTTCTTCCGTATGTTAGCTTTTGGCGGGAACCTCACCTATGCATTCTCTACGTCCGATGCACTAACCCATAGTTTCAGCCCCTTCGCACTTACATTCAACACATTGGAAGAAACTACCCATCGGTTTGACTCCATCATGACCGCCAATCCAATGATTGGGCTCTCTTTCCGCAACCAATTCGTTCCCTCGTCCTCTTATACCCTTACCTATGACAATGTCAATATTTCCCACGCACCACGTCATCCCTCACGAGTGGTCCTAACACTGGCTTCGGCAGGTGCTCTCACCTCACTCGTCTATGCATCTACAGGGCATCCATTCAGCGAAAGAGGGAAATCCCTCTTAGGAACACCTTATGCACAATTCATCAAGGGATATGCCGAGGCTTGCCGCTATTATCGCCTATCCACACGACATACGTTGGCTACCCGAATCATTGCCGGTGCCATCTATTCCTATGGCAATAGCACCATTCCGCCTTTCAGCGAACAATTCAATGTGGGTGGAGCCAGTGACATCCGTGCTTTTCCTCTCCGTGGCATTGGCCCCGGGAGTTATCACTCCACAGCACGATATGCCTATATAGACCATACGGGAGATGTCAAACTGGAGGCCAATGTAGAATGGCGCTTCCCCCTTGTAGGGCAACTAAACGGAGCACTTTTCGTGGATGCAGGAAACGTGTGGTTACTACATGGAGACGACTCTCGACCTGGAGCGCAGCTACGCCTGAAGACTCTGGGCAATGACATTGCTCTCGGTACCGGCATCGGTTTCAGGTATAACCTCCGAGTAGTACTACTGCGTGCCGATATAGGCATCCCACTTCACATACCCTACTCCACAGGCAAGCAAGGATATTACAATGTACCGCATTTCCTTCAAGGACTATGCTTTCATATTGGAGTAGGATATCCTTTCTGATAAGTCCCTAGACCTCTTAGGATGGAACTGGACACAAAAAAAGCTACAAGGCACACACCTCATAGCTTTGTATATATCGCATGCATCCTCTTCTCAATATATTTCCAATGCAATATGCTTCTCTTCTGCGATACGGCGCATATTGAGTAGTGCATAGCGCATGCGACCCAGGGCGGTATTGATGCTCACCCCTGTAATCTCCGCAATCTCCTTGAAGCTCAAGTCTTGATAGAAACGCATGTACACCACTTCGCGTTGGTTGTCGGGCAAAGCATCTACCAATCGACGCACATCGCAAAGAGTCTGTTCATTCACCATCTGAGTCTCGACATTATCATCACAAAGGTCTGCGTCATTAAACAAATCAATTTCGGTTTCATCATTAGACACCGTATTCTCGTTACGTTCTTGACGGAAGCTGTCGATTATCAGATTATGGGCAATACGAGTGAGCCACGCACCAAATTTGCCCGCGGCGGTATAACGTCCCTGCTGAATGGTGGTAATCGCCTTAACAAAAGTCTCTTGGAAGAGATCCTCTGCCAATTCCTGACTACGCACGATAAAATAGATATAGTTGAAAAGTTTGCTCTGATAGCGAGCGAGCAACTCATCAAACGCCTTATTATCACCCTCCGAATAACGAACCACCAACATATCGTCGGTGAGCATATTCACATTTTCCATTACTGCTTACTTAGTTTTGTTTTAGCGTAAGGGTGTTTCGATAGGCGTACTAGTTTTGAGTTATTATTAAACGTTTTTTATTACCACTTACAATAATTGCACTTGGTTTCCGTTGGCAAAGGAAAGCATATTTTTGTTATCGTGCAACATTTTTGCCCGATTTTAACACAATAAGGCTATATTTTTATCGTTGTACCGAGTTTTCATTAGTTTATTCCCACGATTTGTCGTACCTTTATCGCCACTTATGAGACGACACGAAAACTATTCTTTATTGCGACACAACACCTTCGGGATGGATGTACGTGCCGCCCTATTCTTTCAATACGACACCGTAGAAGAGTTGCGCAACATTCTGCTCTCTGACGACTTCACACGTCGCGAACGATTCATCCATATCGGAAGTGGTAGCAACCTGCTCTTCGAGGGAGACTACAAGGGCGTGATAATGCACTCGGCTATACGCACGCTCGAAGTGACAGAGGAGACCGATGAACACGTATTGGTACGCGTAGGTTCAGGCTACGTATGGGATGACTTCGTTGCTCACTGCGTAGCACAAGAATGGGCTGGTGTCGAGAACCTCAGCGCTATACCAGGCGAAGTGGGTGCCAGTGCCGTACAGAACATCGGAGCCTATGGCGTAGAGGTACGCGACGTGATTGTCCGAGTGGAAGCAATGGCACTGGATGCTACAACGAGAACATTCACTAATGAGGAGTGCCAGTATGGCTATCGCGATTCGATTTTCAAGCGAGAGTTACGTGGACAATACATCATCACCCACGTGACCTACCGGTTGGAGAAGTCGCCAACCTATCGCCTCGACTATGGCGACCTGCGCACTCGAGTAGAGGCTCACGGAGAGACCACACTACGCGCAGTACGAGATGCCGTCACTGCCATACGTGACAGCAAGCTACCCGCCCCACGCGTTTTGGGCAATGCAGGCAGTTTCTTCACCAACCCCGTGATACCACGCACACAATACGACACTCTGAAAGAGAAGTTCCCTCATATTCCCTCCTACACCATTGACGAGGAGCATGTGAAAGTTCCCGCTGGATGGCTCATCGAAAGTGCCGGATGGAAGGGCAAGGCATTGGGGCGTGCTGCCGTACACGACCGCCAGGCCTTGGTACTCGTAAACCTTGGCGGGGCTACAGGTCGAGAGGTAATGACGCTCGCAGAAAGGATATGCGAGGATATATATAGTAGATATGGTATCCATATAACACCCGAAGTGAACTATATCCCATGCAATTGACTTTTTTAGGTACTGGCACATCGAAGGGTGTGCCTGAAATCGGGTGCACCTGCCCCGTATGCCTATCAACAGACCCACACGACAAGCGACTGCGCGTATCAGTACTTATAGAGACTGACGATGCACGTATCCTCATCGACTGCGGCCCCGATTTCCGAGAACAGATGTTGCGCATACCCTTCGACCGTCTCGACGGAGTGCTACTCACTCACGAACACTACGATCACACGGGAGGTATCGACGACCTACGTCCCTTTGCCCTCTTTGGCGACATCGACGTATTTGCCGACGACCTCACACACCGCCACCTGCGCGAACGACTGCCTTACTTCTTTCGTGAGGTTTTGTATCCGGGCGTACCGCGACTACTATTCCATACCATACAGCCGTATACTCCCTTCTGCGTCAAGAATGTGGAGATTATGCCATTGCAAGTGATGCATGGCAAGCTGCCCATCTTAGGATTCCGTATCGGAAAGTTGGGATTTGTGACCGATATGACCGACGCGTCCAAAGAAACCATCGAGCGACTTATGGGAGTAGACACACTGGTAATCGGCGCCCTTCGCCAGTGCCCGCACGCTACACACCAAACCATCGACGAAGCCATCGAGGTGGCACGTTGTGTGGGGGCACGCGAGACATACCTCATCCACATGAACCACGAAGCAGGCTTACATGCCGAGACCGACGCCAAACTGCCCCAACATGTCCACTTGGCCTACGACGGGCAGAAGATTAAAATCTAAAAACAAGCAGACTCCCCCTAAATCAAGTGTTCACACAAGATTTTGATTCCGAGAATGATGAGTACTACACCACCAAGGGGTTCTACGGGGAACTTCAGTTTATTACCAATAAGACTACCAATGAAGCAACCGCCAAGAGCCAAAACGAAAGAAGCAAGGGCTATAGCTATCAATGGATAAGTAATAACAGAAAGCGTATCCATACCGATACAGGTGAATGATATGCCCACAGCCAAAGCATCAATACTTACCCCCACAGCCAATACGAGAACCGTTGCCAACTTGGTCGGATCGAAATGACTCTCATCGTCATCCTGTATACCCTCGCGTATCATCTTCACGCCCAAAAAGACGAGGATGGCAAAAGCTATCCAATGGTCATAATTCTCAATAAAATGATAGAAATATATCGACCCAGCCCAGCCTAGCAGGGGCATAATAGCCTGAAACGCGCCAAAGAAAAAGGAAATAATAAGAAAATGGCGCAATTGAATGCGTTTAAGGATAAGACCAGCCGTGATAGCTACAGTAAAGCTATCCATCGCAAGAGCAAGGGCCGTGAGCCAAATTTCGAGAGCACTCATTTGTTCTTCTTCGATAAGTTAAAGTAATAGCCCAAAGTGTAAGTTGCTCCAAATGCCGTCTTCTTACCTGCTCCAAAGCCCGGGATGTACCAGGGACCACCATTGGAGACGGGCCCCTTATAGAACAGATATTTATAGCGCAACGACCAACCCATATAGAAGTTCGAAGCAACCTCAGCACGCACACCACCCACAGCCTCGGCCCATACGGCACGGCAAGGCAGATCGGTAAACCTTACGAGAGCTTCATCTCCCCACACAGGATCAACGAGCGACGGTGCATCTACGCTATATTCAAATGCCGTATAACCCACACGACCTCCAAGATATATGTAACCTGGCTTGTTGTCCTTGTACTGCATATTGTAGTCCATACCGATGCGATAGTATGGAGCACGGGCGCTATAGCCTATCTCATAGAGTTGACTCACCATATCGGTATGCCCCACACCAGCCTCTACGACAGGAAAGAAACGATTCTTCAAGTTGGCTGTGAGCGACACTTCAGCACTATAGTACTTATCCTTTACGAAAAGGGGATAGATATAACCAAAAGCATCTGCCGAGAAATGGAATCCACGCAAAGGAGACTCGGCATACGCAGACGCTGAGAGGAGAAGACTAACGATAAATAACCTGAATGTTTTCGCGTTCATCATAATTCACTTCTGACGATTTGAGAATGAGGGTATCTATCAACTGATGCGTGGAGCTCACCGAGGTAATAGTATGATACATTGCCGTACCGCAGTCAACAGACACAAGCATCGGAGTATTGGTATGACTAATGTAAAGGCTGTCATACAAAGTGCCATTGCTATAATCGAAAATCAAGGTATCGGTCCCGTGCGTGTAGCTAAGCGGGAAAAGCACTGCCGAAACATTGGTCTTCTGGTTCAACACCACAGAGTCTCCTTGTGGGCGTACAACCCTTACCGTGAGCACATCTACCAAAGACACTGCTTCATCCTTCTGATCATAGAAAGACATCTTCCCCATCACCGTATTATTTATGGGACAGTCATCACCCGAGCAGGCGCTCATTCCCAAAGCTGCGAGAAGAGTCCCCAATAAGCAATGTATATATCGAAAATATCGCATTAAAACTCCTTTTCTATCTTATAATTATTACGTTCCTGTGCATTGCGGCTGACAAGCTCGCCAAGGAATCCCGTGAGAAACAACTGAAAGCCAATGACCATACCCACCAGCGCCAAATAGAAATAGGGGTTATCAGTTACCAGACGAGCTGGAATACCCTTGCTCAAGCAATAAAGTTTTCCGATACCTATCCCCATCACACACAACAAACAGATGAAGAACATTACCGAGCCCCACAAGCCAAAGAAGTGCATGGGCTTGACACCAAATTTCGAGAGGAACCACAAAGAAATAAGGTCAAGATAACCATTGACGAAACGGTCGAGACCAAACTTGGTGCTGCCATACTTGCGCGCCTGATGCTGAACCACTTTCTCACCGATCTTACCGAAACCAGCATTCTTGGCCAAGTAGGGGATGTAACGATGCATTTCACCATACACCTCAATATTTTTCACCACCTCCTTACGATAAGCCTTGAGCCCACAATTGAAGTCGTGCAGATTCTTGATACCTGAAACCTTACGTGCCGTTGCATTGAAGAGCTTCGTTGGCAAGGTCTTTGACAGAGGGTCGTACCTCTTCTGTTTGTACCCCGACACAAGATCATAGCCCTCTTCCATAATCATACGATACAGGCCAGGGATTTCATCGGGTGAATCCTGCAGGTCGGCATCCATAGTAATCACCACATTACCCTCGGCACGGTCAAAGCCACAGAACAGGGCGGGCGACTTGCCGTAGTTGCGACGAAACTTTATACCCTTCACTTCAGGATGCACTGCGTGTAGCCCTTCGATGACTTTCCACGAGTCATCGGTAGAACCATCATTTACAAAGTATATCTCATAGGAGTAGCCATGCTTGTCCATCACACGCTTAATCCAGGCGTGCAACTCGGGCAGCGACTCTGCTTCATTATACAGGGGAATGATAACGGATATATCCATATGCTAATTATGAATGATGAGTTGTCGGATTTATTTTCTTCACAAAAAGTGCGATAGGCAACGAGAGGATGAGACTCCAGGAGAAGTTATTGCTCAACATCCCCATTGTCATTTCGATGGGCGACATAGCCTGCAATTGTTGCGCTGTCTGCTGCATTGCTTCAACATATTGGCCATACTGAGCCACAGCATCGGCATCGACCTCTTCCAAGGTGCTCAGGTCCACACTTTGCAATTGTTCAATGCTCTGCGCCAAAGCCCCCACCATAGCGCCACCATCAATAAAGGCGAAATAGACATAGTGGGCCACCGAAGCCAGCAATGCACCGAATGCCATAGTGAGTACCGAGAACGTCAGCGCACGGGTAAAATCGATTTGCCCTCCACAATATTGGTCGCGGTACCGCTTTGCCAATTGAAAGACAAGGAATGGCACCACCAACGTCAGTCCCAAGAAGAGCAATGCAGCCATAGTAGAGTGCAAGCTCAGCGGAAAGAGGCAAAACTTGACGATGTTATACGCCCCCATCACGACACCAAAGTTCATCGCGTAGTTTATCATTGCCGGTTGCTCAGGGGTTCTCGTAGCCATACACTTTATTATTCTTTATATGTATAATTAGCAAAATTAAGGCTATTTGCCCGAATGGCAAAATTTATTCTACTAAAAATAGGCTTTGCAAAATTTCCAGCGACTGCAAGACGGGGAATTTGGGGATGTGAACAGCGTAATAGGTCGCAAGATATTGTACGATGCGTGCACGATCACCACGGCTCATAGCAATGCCGTCCATCGTGTCATAGGTCACCTTACTGAGCAGGAAGAGCAAGTGGGCATCGTAAGCTGACATTACCGTCTCTGACGCCGCCCCATAAGGAATAAAATGACCACTTGCCAGATCAAAAAGGTTACCATCGCTATAGGCCTCCATATTCGGAGCTATTCCCAAAAAGCGAGCGAGTTTGAGGAGGAACACAAGATGAAAGTTCGCATACCCATCTTCCACCATATCGAACCATCGCATCGAGTGCTCTATATACAGATACAAGTCGGGATTGGAAGCCTCATCACGCAAGGTATATATCATAAATTCCGATAACAGCATCGCCACGCTGCGCTTGATCGGATGATAGGGGATATCTTGCTGTACAAAGAGCAGCCTTGCCTCCTTCATCCGCTGCAGCGAGGCATTGGGTTTCATATTCCACTGGAACGACAGGATAGCGAGTGGCTGAAACAGACGCGCGCTCGTGCCCGACCGCTTGCCGTGCGATCCGTTGACCATGAAGGACACGTGCCCGCGCGAAGCCGTAAAAAGATGCGCAACGAACGACTTGTCATCGTACTTCACACACCGTAGAACTATGCCTTTGTCATCAATATACATTCTGTTTCTTCTCTTTCCCTACGTTGAACGTGATGCAAAACTACAAAAAAAACACCTTTATCGCAAAAAAAAAGCGGAAAGTATTTGTTGATTCAAAAAAAGTACCTACCTTTGCATCCGCTTTCGAGAGACAACGCCGGTAACACGGCAGGAAAGTGAAAGGATGGCGCTATCGTCTATCGGTTAGGACGTGAGATTTTCATTCTCAAAAGCGGGGTTCGATTCCCCGTAGCGCTACAAAGTTAAATTAAAAGAATAGGAAGATTTAGAAATGGCAAACCACAAATCATCGCTGAAGAGAATCAGACAGACTGAAACCAGAAGATTGCGCAACAGATACTATGCTAAGAC